>DAOWIX010000127.1 GCA_030640695.1 Deltaproteobacteria bacterium
AACATGATTGTTTGACGGTTTTACATGGTTATTTCATTTTGCGGCCGATATTTATTAAAAATAACGGCCCGATGAAGTTTTTTCATCGGGCCGATTTGGAAATTAATTTATGAACTTGTTGGTTTGATATTATGTCGATTACATCCCCGGCAGAGCATCGAGCAACATGCCGTCGTCAGAGCCATTTAGCTGAAAGGCGACAATCTCCTGATTGGCGCTATAGCTGATGTAGGTGGCAGAAGAGATGTTTTCAAAAAAGAAATCGGCGGCTTGCTGAACGACTTTCTGGAAGGGGTTCAGGGTGATTGTTCGTGATGCTACTTGGTTGCCATTGTCATCGTAGGCTTTCAAGGTTACCATGGCATTGGCGCCAGTTATGTTGACGAAGGCCACTCCGGTCCACCCCTGTTTTTCAATCTTGGCGAAAACCCCACTGGTACGGGCAATGCCGACACCAGTGTAACCAGCAAGTCTTGTGTCATCAAGGGTGCCGAAAAGTTCAAAGCCGGTTATCGGCCCGCTGGAACTGATTTTAAACCAGGCGGTATCGCTAGGAAAGGCAAAGCCGCTGGCCGTGTCGACACGATTGCTGGTGCCCGGCAGGTCGATGTTTTGGGTTGTTTGTGCAATTCCTTCGATAGTGTAGGGGGTTATCGTCAGGTTGACGTTGTCTTCCAGGGGATTATGGGCGACTATTCCGGTCCACCAATCGTCATCGCTGGCGACATGGGGATAGTAGATTTCAGTGGTTGTCTGATCTTTTAGAAGAATACCGCTGAGACGATCGCCACTGCTGAAAAGTTCGAGGCCGATAACTCCGGTCGCATTACTGATAATGGCCGAATGAGCTTCTGTTGCCCCTCGTTCAAACAGATCTGCCATCAGGAACACTTTATGTTCCTTGGCGTTCAAGACCATGGTCTGGGTTACACCGTTGTCAAACTTAAGAGTCAGAGCTTTATTTTCCGTCGTTGTGTTGACTAAGCTGGTGCCAGTCCACCAGTCATTGTTGGAGGCGATATGCGAGACGAAAATATCGTCTTGGTTAATGGTGGTAACAATTGGAATGGCGACCCTATAATGTCCATTAATATAAAATTTTGTGTAGCCGGCAATATTTTCAACCGTATTAGTCTCGGCAGCAAAAATGATATAGCCGATTTCGGTTGCCTGGTCAAAATCCTGGTTGACATGGAGCTGGGTTCGGCCATGTGGGGCAAGGCTCAAGCGGGAACTGCTTGAAAGCAACTCTCCTCGATCGTTATAGGCTTGGAAGGTTCCATTTAAGGTGGTGATGGCGCTTTTGTTAATCAGGCAGATCTCGGTTTCCCAGCCGTCGAAACAAGCAATATGAGGATAGTAAACCGGAATCGTTTCTACGAGAGGTTGTGAAAAATTGGCAATAATGGTTTTGTCACAGGTCATGATGACACTATCAGTACTGGAGAAAGAAGTCAGGTCACCGCTCCAGTGAGAGAAGGTGTAACCACTTACCGGGATGGCAACAACGGTAAGCGTAGTGCCCGAATCGAAAATGTAATGCATGCCGGGTTTTGCAATGGTGCCGTTGACTTTGATCTGGCCGCCACCGGTAGGGCTGACAAACACGGTCAGCGCATCGGTTTCTCCTCAGGCATGGGCCCGGTTACTGAATTGGGGAGCGGTAACCAGGAAGAAGGCCAGCAGAATTATTGCTGGAATGGTAAAAAGACGGAGGTTTGTTTTCAGTTTTGTCATGTGTTTACCTTTTTAAATGTGGTTTTTATGGAATTTCAGAGATGTCCAGTTAATATTTGTTTAAAGAGAACTAAGCTTGTAGGATCTATATAAGAGGTTTTACGAAACCTATCATTGTATACCGATACAGCTCTTCATGTCAAGTGAATAGTCGACCAATATGGTTGGTTTTAGGTGCGATCTACTTGAATTTTATCAATGTGATAGGTATGTGAGAATTTGCGGGTTAGCTGAATAGTTACGAAAAATGTATGTGTCAGTAACTTTGCTTGGCAGGAATGACCCCGCGGACGCCGCCGCGGGGTTTTGCGACATCACCACAACGTCGAGGGATAAGGTGGATATGGGTGTGGAAGATTGTTTGACCGGCGTCACGGCCGCTGTTGAAGCCGAGATTGAAGCCGGATATTGAAGGGTCGTCAGTCAACATCCTTTCTCGGATACGTTGAACCAACTGCCAGACCTCGGTGATCTCCTCAGAGTTTAATTCAAGGGGGTCGGCGACATGGCGATATGGAATAATCAGGCAGTGTCCCGGAGTTACCGGTGAGTTGTCGTTAATGACATAGAAATTATGGCTGTGAGCGACAACCATCAGCTTTTCTGGAGAGCAGAAGGGGCAAGTTGCGTCTGGGTGTCTCTCATTCATGAAAGAAGTTTAGCCAAGTTCAATAAGATTTCGGGGTTAAGCGGTCTTTCCGGCCCCTATCCCTTTAAGTTGGGTAAACCAGTAGCCACTGAGAATATAGGAATAGAGCCAGGTTCCAAAAAATATCATGATAAAGGCTTTGATGATGTCAAAGGCATCACCCTGGAGACTGAATCCCGGTACATAGCCGAAGAGGAAAGGTCCGAGATAGAGAAACTTGGCAAACTTAAACGCTGTAAAGGCGGTTTTCCACATCGGGGCCTTGGCAATCGCCGCCCCGGCAAAAGCGGCAATACAGACCGGCGGTGTGATGTTGGAATCCTGGGAAAGCCAGTAGACGATCATGTGGGCGGCAATTGGATTGACGTTAAGATGGGTCAGGGCCGGGACGGCAACCACTGCGGTAATCAGGTAGGCGGCGGTTACCGGAACTCCCATCCCCAAAATCAGGGATGCCAGGGCAATAAGCACAATCGTCATCACCAGGGAACCTTTGGCCAGCGAGATCATGATATCGGCAAAGGTCAATACCAGGCCGGTGGAGGTCAAAACCCCGATGATGATGCCGATTACCCCGACCGTAGCCCCGATTTTAAGGCTGCTGTCGGTACCATCCACTGCGGCTTCGACAAAGCCGCGCCAGCCGATCCGGGTATCACGGCGAAACCAGCTGATAATGATGCAGGTCACCAGTCCGATAATGGCGGAATAGCCAGCCGAATAACCGAGCAGCATGAGGGCCGTAATGACAGCCAAGGGCAGAATGTAGAACCACTCCTTCTTAAAGATTTCACTGGCCTTAACGTCCTGCTTCTCTCCAACGATATTATGAATCTTGGCATAGTAATGAACCATGACGAAAACACTGAAAAAATACATGAACGCCGGGAAAATAGCCACCAGCATGATTTTAGAGTAGGGGACTCCGGTTAATTCGGCCATGATAAAACCACCAGCCCCCATGATCGGCGGCATAAACATTCCGCCGATCGAAGCTGCCGGTTCTATGCCGCCGGCTACGTGGGGTTTGAAGCCGGCTTTTTTCATTAACGGGATGGTGAAGGCCCCGGTTGAGACGGTGTTGGCAATCGCACTGCCGGAGATGGAGCCGAACAGACCACTGGCAATGACCGCCACTTTACCTGGTCCTCCCACCTTATGGCCCACCGCCGCCATGGGAAAGTCGATAAAAAATTTCTGGGCTCCGCATTTAAGTAGAAAAGCGCCAAACAAAACAAAGAGCAGGACATAGGTGGCCAGAACATTAGCCATGATGCCGAAGACCCCGTCACTCTTATAATATATGGTTGTACAGAGATAATGAAACGGTTCACCTGGGTGGGCGAAGATGTCCGGAACGTAAGCGCCGTAGACTCCATAGAGTAGCATCAGAACGCTGATTGCGACAAAGGCGTAACCTAAGACTCGGCGGGCAACTTCAATACCCAGCAGAACGCCGACCACGGCCACTCCCATATCCAGTGGTGTTTCAGCTCCGGTGCGGTAGTTGATGACTTCAAAATTATACATCCAGTAACCGATACAGATGATGCTGGTTACCAGGAGAAGGTAATCTACAACTCTGAAAAGAGTTGATTTTGAACGATAGATCATGAAAACCAGGACATAAGTAATGATGACATAGATGCCCCGATGATACTGGGTCGCCATCGGTTTGAGCACGGCGGCATAGGAGTAGAAAAGAACCAGAAAAACCGAAAGAACGGCTAACGCCACTCTTTCATATTTATTGATTTTTCCAATCATCGCTAAATTCCTCTAACGCGGGTAAAAAAAGAGAACCAGGTGGTTTTCACCATCCAGAGCATGTCAGTATAATATTAACAGAAGAGCGGCACGGCAACCCGTTAGGGATGCCGTGCCGTAGAAATGGCTTGATCTCTATTTCAGGATTCCTTTCTCCTTCCAGAACTTGATTGCTCCGGGATGGAGAGGGGTCACGATACCCTTGATCCCATCTTTAACACTCATGGCCTTGGCCGTCTTTTTGACGTTACGCATATGGGCCAGACCCTCATCGGTATAAATCTTGGAAAGTACAGTGTAGACCACCTCAGCTGGAAGCTTGGAGTTGGCTGTCCAGAGAGCTGAATCCTGGAATGACGGTGTTTCCGTGGTCACCCCTTTATAGGTGTTGGCCGGAACTGACAGTTTGGAAAAGTAGGGGAATTTATCAAAGAAGCCGATGCTTTCTGCGTCAGCCTGTAGATCAACCATGGCTATATCATTGGTCTGAGCCGCCATGATTACTGCGCCGCTGGGGAAGGCGGTAAAGAGCCAGAAGGCGTCAAGTTGATTGTTGCCGAAGGCGGTAGCCGCATCGTTGTAGCCCATGGCATTGCGCTCGACTTTGTCCCAGACTCCCATGGCTGTAAAAAAAACTTCGCAGTTAGCAAAAGCCCCGGATCCGGCATTGCCGACCCCAACCTTTTTACCAACCAGATCTTTGCAACTCTTAATGCCGGAACCAGCCCGGACTATCAACTGGGCCGGAGCTCCATAAAAATAGGCCACCGCCAGAACATCTTCATATTTCTTGGTATCATTTTTCATCTTGCCGTTGCGGCCCAGATAGACATGGCCGGAATAGGTTACACCCATAGCGTACTTGCCCGAGTTAACCGCACGTAGGTTCTCAACCGAACCGGCCGAGGCGCCAGCTAGAATCTTAAACTCCTTGATATCTTTGACCGGGCCATAGGTGCTGATACCGCCAGCCATGAACTGAAAGGTACCACCAGCCGGGCCGCCGCCAAACTTATAAATCGATTTTGCTGCCGCCGGGCTGATAAAAGCCAAAGCCAAAACACAACCCATGATTAACGCTGCATACCATCTGGACTTCATGATTGTTCCTCCTTCAGTTTGGTTGAAATAGAGATCTTTACATGTCGCCTGTCGACCGCAATCCTAACGCTTAATGAGTACATTGCTTCTTTAAGGCAAGTTTTCACAATAAGCCTAAAAAATAACGAAATATTTCGTTATTTGATAATGTGATATTATAACAGGGAATTGCTTTGCTGTAAATTAACGTAAGCATTTGATAAGAAACGTTTTTCAGCGTCTTGAGCGTCGTGTCTGAAGCTTTTTATGGGGTGATTTTTGCCAGTTGTAAAATAATGTATAAATTATAAATAGCGGTCGCTAACTAAAATGTCAACAATAATATTTGTTCTACTGTGTCTATGATAATTCATCAGCATTTCATCTGGGGAATGACGCACGAATATGTTTCCTGGATGGTGAAGACAATCAATCTCGGAGTTCAATGAACTCAGGGATTAAGCGATCATTTTTAAGATGGAGTTTAGCCAATGATATCGGCAGCCCCTTTCTTATGGGGCCGGCGCTTCCCGGGTTGATATAGAGGACAGTCCCACGCTGGAAACTCTCCGGTCGATGGGTGTGGCCAAAAACCACAACATCAACGTCAGCGGCCTGTGGATCGAGGTCTAGTCGATCAAGGTCGTGGAGGATATAAAAGCAATATTTATCAATTTTTAGAAGGTCGTTTGCCGGATAATTAATATTTGTGTCCATATTGCCGCGGACAGTATGAACTGTGGCGATAGAGGTGAGCTGAGTGATAATGTTGTCGTCACAGACATCTCCGGCATGAATGATAGCATCACATCCTTTGAGATAATTAAAGGCGTCATTGCGCAGTAACCCGTGCGTATCTGAAATGAGGCCGATCGTATATTCATTCATGGCGAGACCAAATATCACAAAAAAAGGGCTGGATCAATACCAGATGTGAAAATGGTTATATCTTGAGTTGGTCAAATTAAAATTTATTGGATGGCTTGTTGGTGTGCGGATGTGCTGGGTGATTTGGAGAGGTGGAGGGGGAAAATAAATCGGCACGACCTATGAAGATCGTGCCGATTGCTATTGTTTAGAGGGGTGTAACATTTTCAGCTTGCGGGCCTTTCTGGCCTTGAGTCACTTCCATCGTGACTTTCTGACCTTCGTGGAGGGTTTTCCGGCCACTGCCTTCGATTGCACTGAAATGTACAAATACATCACTTCCACCTTCTTGCTCAATAAATCCAAAACCTTTCTCATCATTGAACCATTTTACCGTACCTTCAACTTGCTCTGACATAACATCCTCTTGCATAGTGTGCCATTCAAAATGGCGTTGTAAATTACCAGCAGCAAAAAAAGCCGCTGGATTGAATGTGGGTGAATATAGCGTACTTTTTATGATAATGCAAGGGGATTTTCTCATATAAACTAATTTTTTTTAAAATTTATAATTTCTAGAATTCCCCCCTTTGTGTTTGAAGCGAAAAAGATGGAGCTTTTACGAAGCCTTTAGACGTTAAAACGTATTTCTATTACATCATCAGGTTCAACAACATGGTCCCGATCAACAACTTGGGCAACGCCCTTACTTTTACACTCGTTGAAATTATGGCAAGCAAGATAATCATCAAAGTTGACAACATCACCTTTGATGAATCCCCGAGCCAGATCGGAATGGATTTTGGCCGCGCAGGTAATAATGTCAGACCCCTTTTTTACAAGCCAGGCATGTGATTCTGAGGGGCCGGTCGTATAGAAAAACATGTAACCGACTTTCTCGAGTACTTTTGCGATAAGTTCGTCACTTGATTCATCACCGCTTATCTGGATTACTGGTTTGAGACTGTAGGGATCAGCGCTTAGAACGATTGCCGCTTCCTCTTTTGTGAAGCCTAAATCACATAGAGGGATCTCCTCTTCAAGGTTTTGCAGAGCTCTTTGTAACAAACTCCTCTCATCATCATTGTCGGTTCGAGAGAGTCGGGTTTCAATTTTTTCAATATCAAAGATTAAAAGATCGAGGATGTTGTCGGTCGGGATGATTATTGCCTCAACATGAACCAACTCATCTTTGATGAATTCGGCAAAAAAAGGGGTCACTTTTTTAGGTTTATCTTTTTTTTCCAGAGCCAGCAGATTTTTATCGTTAAATTTAATTTTGCCTTCCTGCAGCTCTATACCTGTAAAACCAATCTTCAATGTTATTCTCCTGAATCAGTCGTAAAATTTATGTAACTACCCAGCCAACCCGCAAATTCAGGGTACACAATCCCGATTTCCTTCGGAGAATCAGGTTGTGTCCCCAGAATTTGCTAAAAATATCAATATTTGACACTTTTTTACTCACGCTGAATAGTTACAAATTTATTTTCTCGTCAAATGACGGTATTTTATGCGTTGCGGTTGGTTGGCCGCGGCTCCGAGACGGTTTTTGCGATCCTCTTCATATTCAGAGTAGTTACCGTCAAACCAGACTACTTGACTCTCACCTTCAAAGGCTAGGATATGGGTGGCGATGCGGTCTAAAAACCAGCGGTCATGGCTGATAATGACGGCACAGCCGGCAAAGTTTTCCATGGCTTCTTCCAGGGCTCTTAAAGTGTTGACATCAAGATCGTTGGTTGGTTCATCAAGCAGGATGACATTGGCTCCCGATTTTAGCATCCGGGCCAGATGGACGCGGTTTCTCTGACCGCCCGACATCAAGCCAACCTTTTTCTGCTGGTCTGATCCGGAGAAGTTGAAACGGCCGACGTAAGCTCGGGAATTAATCTCTTGTTTGCCGAGGATAATGCTTTCTTGACCTTCCGAGATGGCCTGCCAGATGGTCTCTTCCGGGTTTAAGGTGTCACGGTTCTGGTCAACGAAGGCGAGTTTGACACTCTCGCCTAAGTGGATCGAACCGCTGTCAGGAGTTTCTTGGCCGGTAATCATTTTAAAAAGGGTAGTTTTGCCAGCTCCGTTGGGGCCGATGACGCCGACAATGCCGCCCGGCGGCAGGGAAAATGTAAGGTTTTCAAAAAGGAGTCGGTCACCAAAGGCTTTACTGAGATTGTTGCTTTCAATTACGACTTTGCCGAGACGGGGCCCGGGTGGAATAAAGATTTCGAGATCGCGGCCTCGTTTTTCACCTTCGTTGCCAAGGAGTTCTTCATAGGCGCTGATGCGGGCTTTTGCTTTCGTGTGACGACCTTTTGGGGTCATCCTGATCCACTCTAATTCATGTTTCAGGGTTTTGCGGCGGGCCGACTCTACTTTCTCTTCTTGGCCAAGACGCTTCTCTTTCTGTTCAAGCCAGGATGAGTAGTTGCCTTTCCAGGGAATCCCCTGGCCGCGATCAAGTTCAAGAATCCAGCCTGCGACATTATCAAGAAAGTAGCGGTCATGGGTGACAGCGATGACGGTACCTTCATAACGTTGCAGATGCAGTTCAAGCCAGGAGACGGTTTCGGCATCAAGATGGTTGGTTGGTTCATCCAGTAGCAGGATGTCCGGTTTTTGCAACAGAAGTCGGCAGAGGGCAACTCGGCGTTTTTCACCCCCGGAGAGCACTTTGATTTGGGTGTCGGCGGGAGGGCAGCGCAGGGCTTCCATCGCCATATCGAGACGGGCATCGAGATCCCAGGCGTCGGTGGCGTCGAGTTTTTCCTGAACCTCACCTTGTCGGGCAATCAGTTTCTCCATCTCGTCATCTGACATCGGTTCGGCAAACTGTTCATTGATCCGGTTGTACTCAGCCAGCAGATCAACGGTTTTCTGAACCCCCTGCTCAACAACCTGGCGTACCGTCAAAGAATTATCGAGTTGGGGCTCTTGTTCAAGCATGCCGACGTTAAGTCCCGGGGCAATGGTGGTTTCTCCGTTAAATTCGGTTTCGATCCCGGCTAAAATCCGCAAAAGGGTCGATTTCCCGGAGCCGTTGAGGCCTAAAACCCCGATTTTCGCCCCATAAAAATAGGAGAGGCTGATATCTTTGAGAACCGGTTTGTTGTCGTATTGTTTACTGACGCGGATCATCGAGTAGATGATCTTGTTGGCTTCCACACTCATCTTTTAAATTTTCTCCTTGGGGACAGATATATTGCGTTTTTCAGGGTTCCGGTTCTGGCGGAAAAAGATAGCGATATGACCGGTCATACCGACCATTTCGCAATCGGCCGCCTTTTCGAGCTGCTCAATCATCTCTTTTTTCTGCTCTTTTTCCTTAAAATCAACAAACTTCACCTTGATCAGCTCATGGCTTTCGAGGGCCTCTTCAAGCGCCTTAGACAAACTATCGCTGATTCCCTTCTGGCCGATCATAACCACTGGTTTATAAGCGTGGGCCAGACCGCGCAAATATTTTCGTTGAAATCCTTTCAGCATTTTAGCGGTTTCCTCATGTTTGTTCTGGTTTAGTCACTCGCTTGATCAGGATGAACCGGAACCAGTCAGGTTGAACGTACAAAGGCACAAAGCTTTTAATTATAACTTTGTGCCTTTGTATCTGTCAACAGGTTTTAGCAAATTCCAGGAAATACCTTTTTGTTTTACATCTATCAAATCCTTAAATTATGGCTGAAAGATTTTGCCGACTCTACCCTTGCGGGGCTGAGAAAACAGTCTTGATGGCGTCGTAAAAGTTCCGATATCCTGCGTTGTTGTGCTTTTCCAGACACTCGACATACTGTATGTATAGTCTCGCGCCTGGAAAAGCACAACAATTTGTCTATTGAAATTTTTACTTAGCCATCCCGCGACTTTTTACGAATGCATCAGTCTTGGAGTGCCGACCTCTTCATTGTCGACCCGGTAGTGCATCGAGCATGCTGCCGCTGCCGTTGAGTTGAAACGCGACGACCGGGGCTGTGGCACTGTAAGCAATAAAAGTTGCGGAATCGATATCAGTTGCAAAGAGATCCTCGGGCGGTCCGGCAATTCTCTGGTGTCCGTTGAGTGGCAGGTTGACAGTGGCAACCAAACTACCATCATCCAGGTGGGCGTTAAGGGTGACTG
>DAOWIX010000015.1 GCA_030640695.1 Deltaproteobacteria bacterium
AAGCAGGCCGACAATAAGGTGAAACAGCGTGCTTTTACCGCTCCCGTTAGGGGCGGTTAGTCCGATGCGATCACCTTTTTCAAGACTGAAGTCAAGATCGTTGATTACGGCCGGGCCATTGGGGTAGTTAAAGGATATTTTTTGCAAAGAGAGGATTGCTGAATGTGATTTGTGCACGTTGATACTTTCCTGTCTCAGAAAAGGGTTGGCAGAGTAATAATGTTCCACTCACAGAGAATCATCATTAAGCTAATAATAGTAACCAGGGCGAGAAAAAAGTAGTCTTGAGATCGGTTGTGATATTCCCGCAAGCTATGAAAGCGTCCATTAAAAGCGCGGCAGAGCATTGCTTGATGAACCCGTTGGGCGCGTTCCGCAGCCCTCACAAAGAGCATCCCGAGGAGATAGGCGTAGGTTCTGTAGCAGTGCAGGGTGGTGCCGGGTCTGAAATTTCTGACTTTGGCAGCCCTCTGTAAGGTTTGTAGTTCATCTTCGATAAGAAAGATATAGCGATAAGTGATGAGCAATAGCAGGACCAGCTTAGCCGGCATCTTCAGGCTGTGTAGTGAATGGGCCAGGTCGGCTGTACTCATGGTTGAGATCAGGGTGAGAAAAATAAGCAACATGGAACAGGTCTTTAAAGTAAGGAGGGTGGCAGCTATCAGGCCTGGTTGAGTGACGCTGAGAAAGGAGATACGCCAGACAATTTCGCCCTGATATGTAAAAGGCAGAATCAGCCAGATCATTAAGAGAAAACCGGAGAGTACCAGCAGTCGACGACCGACCTGACGGAAGTCGAGACCGGCAATGCTGATTAGCAGAAGGGCTGTGCCGAGTGCCAGGAGCAGAACCGGTAGCTTATTGCTTAAGGCAATGACGGTTGCAAAGACTATTGCCGCCAGCGTTCTGGTTCGAGGGGTCAGGCCGAGAATAAGAGATTTTCGGATGATAAAGGCTTCTTGTAGCATTTGACCCTTGGTAATTGTTGTTTATAGATCAGAAAAAACAATTATTTTCTTGCGTAACATTCACTCAAATGTTTTTTCTTGACGACTGACGACTGACGACTGACGACTGACGACTGACGACTGCTTTTAAGGTTTTCGGCGGCTGTGTACGTAGGCGGCAACGCCGATCAGGCCGAAGATGTAGCCTAAGCCGCCGAGGATCTCTCTAAAGCCTGGTTTTGGGTTGCGGGTTTCGGCGATCATTACCATTAAGGGGTGCAGTTTCCGATCAAGCGTTCGGGAGATGGTCTCTTCTATGATCTTTTCAAGTTCCGCAGTTGCTTCCAGAGACTGGTCGGAGAGGTTGTGGCGATCATCTGGTTTCGAACTTTCGGTCAGGGTGGTTTGGGACTTTTTTGGTTCTGAAGGCGGACTCTTCTGGTCGTTGGAGTGATCTCTTTGAGTGGCCTCTATCTCATTTTTTTTTATCTGCCAGCTGCCGCGATGTCCGGTTCCGGCCTGGAGGACGATCTCTAAGTCATCCACTTTGGGGATCGGAAAAGAGAAGGCTCCGGTAGCGTCGGTACGGCCGCTTAAAAGAAGGTTTTTCTGGCTGTCATAGACTTCGACAAGGCTCTTTTGCGCGACCCGACCGCCGCTGAATTTGCTGGTTGTATAGATGGTGTCTCCTTCAACCCAGGCAAAGACGTTGACTCGATGGGCGTCAGCCGGAGTGCAATGTATGAATACCCAACCAAAGAGAAGCAGGAGAAGTAAAAAAAAGCGCTTGTTCATGGTCTATTTCCGTTATTTGATAGATCTTGTGGTTTTCGGAAAAGCCTCCTAAGAGGCTTTTCCGGGTAACATCTCGGGCCGTACTTTTTTGAGAAAACCGATACAGAAAAGGGTGATGAAACCCTCGATTACCATTACCGGGATATGAGCTGAGATCGCGATTGTGGCGACTCCAAGAAAATTTTCATCACTTAAAAAGAGGGCTCCTCCTAAGAGGATGGCTCCCAGCAGGACGGCCATGAAACCGCAGGCAAAAGCGGCACTTGCTGCAACTTTAGGCGATTTCCATAGCAATGGTGCGAAAAGATAGTGGCAGGCTATTGCCGGCAGGGCCATGATTGCGGTGTTGACCCCTAATGAGGTCAGGCCGCCGAACTGGAAAAGTACGGCTTGCAGAAGCAGGGCTGTCGCAATTGCCGGAAATGCGGCCCAACCCAGCAGTAATCCGACAACCCCATTTAAGATCAGGTGCGCATTGGCGGGACCGATCGGCACATGAACCAGGGAGGCGACGAAAAAAGCGGCTGCCAGAATCCCGGTTTCGGCGATCTGCTCAAAATCGAGTTTTTTTAAACCTATTCCGACACCAACAATGGTGATTGCAAAGCCTGCGGCCAGCACTGGTCCAGATAAAACGCCTTCAGCTATATGCATAGATGGTTGCCTACTGTTTTTGATGGCTTCGTAATTTTACTGACACATCGAAATTATTCTGTTGACCCAGCGCAAAAAAAACCACGACAGAGAGGATATCTGTATCATACCCACACCTTCGTGGCGCCAGTTTCGAGTTTTAGGGGGTATCCCAAGGCCTCTTTTGTGATGTTGACAGATAAAGTAGGTGAGGCAAATATGTTTGGTCTTGTAGGCGGTGCATTTCAGCGCGTCGTCTACGACCTCTAGCTTGTATTTGAGGGAATGTCAATCGTTTGAGTCGGGTTTCTGATTTAGACGAGAGAGAAAATGTTCTTGATAATAATGTCATTGATCCCAAAGAGTGTATGTAAAGGTTTATCCGATTGGGTAGTTGATCGTATCGGCAACCAGCCTCACGAACTTTCCGGCATTCGCCGGTTGACTTTTTAAGGTTTTGGGGGGCCTTTTGTCAAGCCGGCGAATGCCACGTTCATTCCAGTGGCACTAAAATTCCAGAGCCAGCTGCATGGTTAGCTCAGGATGTAGCTTTGTGATGATTTTTTCGGTGTTGGTCATGGTGATTGCAAAGTCTGCGGCCAGTACCGACTCGGATAAAACGCATCCAGTGAAATGCTCAGACTAATACAGCTTATTTCTGTTCTTGCCAGGGTTCGAAATGGATCCAGATTACCGCCCCCAACTCAACCTCTTTGTCAATGCCGTTGTGAGGAAGTTTTTTAGCGGCTGTACTGAGCGCGGCAAAGCCCCACCAGCCAGCTTTGGGTACGGCATAACTGAAGAGGCCGTTGGCGTCAGCTTTGATGGTTTGGGTAATCATGTAGTCGCTGGGTGCCTGAGCGCTTCCCGTTTCATTGTAATATTCGATCTCAACTTCGGCATAGGGTATCGGTTTACCGTCAACCTTAACGATACCCTGAAAAAGATTGCCTTGATAGAGGCCGAAAGGCTTGGTCAAGGGAACGATTTCAGTTTTTAAGCCGAGTTCTTCGTCCCAGCCTTCGTCGTCACCGAAGGCGGCAACTACAGTTTTGGTGTAGTGGATGATGAAACAGTCTTCGGCTGGCTCCCAGTAGGGCGTGGGCTCCATGAAAAATTGATAGATGCCGGGACGTTTGATGGCGTAGTCGCAACTTAAGGCCTGATGTTCCATGATCGTGGCGGGGCGCAGGCTCGGGCTCAGGTCATGGGTGGCACTGGCATGGTGGACGGTAAACCGTTGCGGTTTTGATAGCTCCATGCCGATCTGTTCAAAGGGGTGAGAGAAGCTCAAGTTCAGTTTGATAGTGCGATTGTCATTTTGCATGACCATGTTGTCGGAAGGAATGACCATGCCGAAATGGGCGGCTG
>DAOWIX010000037.1 GCA_030640695.1 Deltaproteobacteria bacterium
GCTTGGCTTAGTTCCCGGATATTACCGGGCCAGTCATGGGATTTAAGGGCCTCAATCAGATCCGGGATGAAACCTTTGATCTCAGCATTAGTTTTTTTGCAGGATTTATTGATGAAATAGGGGACGAGTAAATCGATATCATCAAGGCGTTCGGCAAGAGTCGGCATAGTGTAGTTCAGGGCATTAAGGCGATAGTAGAGATCGCGGCGGAAAGTACCGTCATTAACCATCACCTCGAGGTTGCGGTTGGTGGCTGCAACCAGGCGGAAATCACTCTTGATCTCCCGGGTCTCACCCAGCGGTCGATAGCTTCTCTCCTGGAGGACGCGGAGCAGGACTTTTTGTTGTTCGAGGTTGAGCTCGCCGATTTCGTCAAAAAAAAGGGTGCCGCCGTCAGCTTTGGCTACGAGTCCGTTTTGGTCGCGATAAGCCCCGGTATAAGCCCCTCTGCGACTTCCGAAAAGGGTACTTTCGCTTAAATTAAGGGGCAGGGAGGCGCAGTCGACGACAACAAAATCTTTTTTCTGGCGGGGACTGTTGTGATGAATGGTGCGGGCCGCAAGCTCTTTGCCGGTGCCGGTAGCACCGGTCAGGAGGATGTCGGCCATGCCGCCGGCGGCTCGGGCGATAAAATTGCAGAGTTGAGTTGTTGCCGGGCTTTCGCCGATCAGTTCCATACGTTTTAAAACGATGGGGTTGGGTTGTTTACGGCGGCTTTCGCGATAACGTAGGGCGCGTTCGAGAGAGAGTCGGATATTATGTAGGGAATCACCTTTGACCAGGTAGTCCCAGGCCCCATTGGTGATCGCCAGCGAAGCCCCGTTGGTGTTGCCGAAACCGGTAATGATAATGACTTCGGGGTGGTTTGGCAGGGTGGTAAGCTTAGGGATTATTTCTAAACCGTTGCCGTCGGGCAGGGAGACATCAAGAAGAATCAGGTCGAAATCGTTGGTGGACGCCAGTTCAAGGCCGCTCTCTAAGCACGTTGCTGAAGTCGGGACATGGCCCAGATGGAGGATCAGGGCGGAGATGGTTTCAGCAACAAAAACGTCGTCATCGATAATCAGGATTTGGGCCATAATGTTTGTGGATATCATGATTAAAGAAGGGTTGTCAAAGTTTAAAAGAGAGTTAAATCACTTGACAATTTGAAAGGGCATTTGTTAAGGGTTTGTCGGTAAAAATTAAGCTCGGGTAAGCGTTGAAACCTGGTTGGGTTTTAGGCTCTGCCGGGTTAGGGTGAGAGAGAATCTCGGATGGAGGTTTTTGGTGCGCAAGATTGCCTGTCAGAACTTTAAAGGTGGTACTGGTAAAACAACGACGGTTATCAGCTTGGCTCACTGTCTGGCTGAAGCCGGGCATAAGGTTTTGGTTGTCGACCTTGACGCCCAGGGCAATGTTGCCGAGAGTTTCGGGGTTGAGTGTGAAAACTCACTTTACGATTTGCTGGTTGACGGCAAGCCTCTGGCCGATTGTTTGGTTGAGGCTCGCAAGAATCTCTTCTGTCTGCTCTCCGATCAAACCTTGGCCGCCTGTGAGACGGTGCTCGTGACCCGGCCGCGGCGGGAGGAAGCCTTGAAGCGAGCCTTGGTCGATGTCGAGCAGATTTTGCCGGGAATCAGCGTAGTCTTGCTTGATTGCTCGCCTTCACTCTCGATTCTCGGTCAAAATGCCCTGGTCTATGTCGACGAACTTCTGTTGCCGGTAAGTATGGACTATCTCGCCATGGTCGGCGTCGGTCAGGTCTTTGAAAATCTGAAAATGGTTGAGGAGTATTTTGAAAAAGAGGTTCGGGTTTGCGGTATTCTACCGACCTTTTATGACCAGAGAGTCAACGTCAGCAAAGATGTGCTGGCCGCTCTTAGAGAGCGTTACGGAGATCTTGTCATGCCCCCGGTGCGGGTTGATACCAAGATTCAGCAAGCCTCCAGTCGGCAACAGACAATTGTTGAGTTCGGGGGACGTTCCCGGGCTCGTGAAGATTATCAAAAGATTTATGAGGAGTTGTTCGTATGACAACCGGAAATGGAAAGAAAACCCCGAAAACCCCTAAATCAGGAAAAGCCTCAGCCAGTCGCAGCCGGCGGAAAAAGATAGTTGACAAAGCTCCGGCTGCAGTCGATAAGGAGAAGATGGCCGCCTTTTTCAGTGCGGCCGGGATTGATAGTTCGGTCTCTGATTCAGCTCCGGACTCTGTAAAGGAGACGGCCGAGGTGACCGTAGCGACAGCAGTCGAAAGTGAAGTGCCAGCTGAAATCGAAGCCGAAGTCGTTAAGGCAGGCCCTGGAAACGATGAAGAATTGGTTCCAGAGTCTGAATCTGAAGTACCAAGTGATAGTGATGGCGAGAAAGGTGAAGCCCTGATGACGACAACTCCCAAAGCGTCCGGTGATGGCTCTGGTTCCGGCTCTCTTAATATGCTTTCTATAGTTTTTGTACTCGTGGTGCTGGCTCTTTTCTGGTTCTATTTTATCTCCTCTGTCCCGTTACAAAAGGCGGCCGAGGTTCAGGTTAAACAAGGTAAAGCGGAAATTTCGGCTCTGACCTCAAGAGTCAAGAGTTTGGAAACTGAAAATAGCAATCTGAAAAGCAATCTCGAGCAACTTAAAAAAGCAGCTCTTAAATGGAAAAGAGCGTCTAAGAAGGTCAGTGCGCCGGTAACCATAGGCTTGTTGCCAGCAAAAAAGGCGGCTCCCCATGCACAGCTGGCACCTGCGACTGCAACTAAGCTGGATTCATCTTTTGATAAAGCCCCGATCCATTTCTGGAAGAAGATGAAACGTCGAGGCTCTTTAATTCAAAAATCTCCGGAAAATGTGAAGCCGAAAGTGCAGGCTCCGGCTGTCAAAGTCGACTCTTTCAGTAGAGCGCCCAAACCTTTCTGGTTGACACCAAGAAGGGTAAAGCCTACGGCCGTAAAAGTTAAAAAACAGGTGATAATTACAGCCCCACGGGCTGCAAAATGCCCACCCTGTAAGTATAAAAAAACAACTGCTAAGCAAGAGTCGGCCTTAAACCCGGCCCTTGATCCTTCCTTTAAAAAGGCGCCCAAACCTTTCTGGCTTAAGGATTGATAGCATATTGTGATTCAATAACCCTGAGTTAGACTTTGTACTTCCATCAAAAGGGAACAGGTTAAAATCTGTTCCCTTTTATATTTTCAGGAGTTTTTATTCGCGAAGGCATTTTGTAGGAGGGTTCGCAGTTCAGAGGTCTGATCAAGGTTGAATTTATGTTTGTCGAGCTCAATCAGTGGTGCGATTTCCATCAGTGAGCTGCTTAAAAAGGCCCCGTCACACTTTTTGATCTCTTTTGGATAGATAGGTGTCTCTTGGCAATCAAGATGCAGTCGCTTTGCGGTTTCCAGGATGAATTCTCGGGTAATACCGGGCAAAATTCCGGCCGTAAGGGGCGGGGTCAGCAGGCTTTTGTCTCTGATCAGAAATAGATTTGAAAAGCTTCCTTCGCAGAGTTCACCTTCCTGGTTGAGAAAAATTCCTTCATCAAAACCTCTCCTCTGCGCTTCCCGCAGTCCATAACGATTTTCCAGATAATTTAAACTCTTTACAGTTAGTAAAGGATTTTGGCGATCCCGGCGCCAGGGTAAAATCAGGGCTCGCATGCCTTGCTGTCGGCGGCGGATGTCCGCAAGATCAAGTTTGGTGGCTCGAATCATCAAGGTTGGCGGTGGAGCTTTATCAGCTCTGTTGGCTTTGCTGGCACCCCGGCTGACAACTATTTTGATAGTTCCCGCTGTTTGGGTTAGATGGTTAGTGATAAGTAGCTCAGCAATGATTTCCGAACTTTGTAGCAGGTTTCGCGGTTCGGGGATATCAAGTTTCTGCAAGCCCAGGCGCAGGCGGGTAAGGTGCTCTTCAAGCAGTAAGGGGTGCCCATCGTCGCTGCGGATCGTTTCAAAAAGGCCCTCACCAAACAAAAAGCCTGTATCCAGGGGAGAGATGGCAGCCCGGCTTTCCGGAACAAAGCCGTAGTTGAGGTAGATGATTTTTTTCATTAAGTGATAACCATAAAAATAGTGTAGCTGCCAGCCACGAACTGCCGGGATTGGGGTCATTGCTGGTACAAGGTGCGTGAGCACCCCAGCTTTGACCCCGTTTATGAGAGCGAAGCAAAGCTCGTTGCTTTATGGTGGGCACGTTGAACGGTTCTGCTTTTCTCTGTTTCTCTGACATTCAAAGACCACTCTGATCTCCTCATAGGAGATCTTCTCTTCGAGCTTCATAAAGATTGGCTTAAATGGTGCCGAGCCTAATTCGACCATCGCTGCTTCAACTTTTTGCACATTTTCGGCAGTGACCCACGGTGATGGGTCACTGATTTTGTGGTGGCGGATATAGGTATTCAGGTAGCTGCAGGTGGTTGATTGAGCTCGATCCATCCTTGTGGCAGTCTCTTCGATTGAGAGCCCCTCGGCAAAATAGGCAAAAGCTTTAACTTCGGATGCACTGAGTTGGTCAGGGTCACGATTGGAGGTTTTACTAGTGGTTGTCGAATCGATTCGGCAGTCGCTTTCAAGATCGTGCTGGGTGCAGAACTCTTTGATTCGGGAGTTAAAAACCTCGCCGAAATCATTAAGCTTCATCTCACCAACCCCCTTGACCTGGCGGAATAGCTCAAGGTTTGTGGGCCGACGTCGGGCCATGTCGTAGAGTGATGCATCACTGAATATGACATAGGGAGGGACTTTGCGGGCGCTGGCCAGCTCTCGGCGCAATTCGCGCAGATCAGCAAAAAGGTCAAGTTCCTGGGGAGTCAGTAGGGTTTCAGTCGTGACCGGATCGGCTGTGCTGGATGTCGTTTTTATAGTCAGCAGGCGAGGGCTTTTTTCACCGCGTAGCAGCTCTCGGCCAGCCGGAGTTACCTTGATAGTTTGATACTCGCCCTCGCGAACCAGGAATCCTTGGCTGATTAGTTGGTCGATCCACGCCTTGATCTGCTCGCTGTTTTGCTCTTTTAGAATGCCCCAGGTTGAGAGTTGATTGTGGTTGTTAGTTTTTATGCGGCGCTCATTAGAGCCTTTAAGAACCTGGGCGCTGTAGAGGAGGCCGAAATTTTCTCCCTGGCGCAAAATGCTGGAGATAATTTTTTGACCGATAGTCAAAGGATTGTCGCTCTCAGGCATCTCCGCAAGGCAGATGTCGCAGTGACCGCAGGACTCCTTTCCCAGATCTTGACCGAAGTAGTTAACCAGGGTGCGGTGGCGGCAATCGATACCCTGGGCGTAATTGCTCATGGCCTGGAGCGAGCGTTGGGCCCCTTCAGAGCCGGAGTCAGCGGTCGTTTCGTTGAGGTTTCGTTGCCAGCGTTGGAGATCATTGCTGTTGTGGAAAAGCACACATTCGGCCGGCAGGCTGTCGCGGCCGGCGCGGCCGCTCTCCTGCTGGTAGTTTTCCAGGGCTTTGGGCAATCCGCTGTGAATGACAAAGCGGATATTGGATTTATCAATCCCCATGCCAAAAGCGATTGTTGCGACAATAATACCGGAGTCGTGGTTGATAAATGATTCCTGATTTATTTTGCGTTCATTATCAGCCATGCCGGCGTGGTAGGGCCATACGGAACGTCCCGACTCTTTTAGGCGGGCGGCGGTCTCTTCAACCTCGCGTCGGCTTTGGCAGTAGATGATGCCCGCTTCTTCGGGGTGGCGATCAAGGATCTCCACGATCTGGGCAAAGTGGCGCGAGCTTTTGCGCAAAACCCGATAGGTCAGGTTGGGGCGGTCAAAGGAGCCGATGAGAAAGCGGGCTTTTTTGAGATTGAGCTGGGCGGCGATATCTTTCTGGACTTCACCGGTGGCGGTGGCGGTATAGGCATGAAAAGAGATTTTGGGGAAAAGTTTTCGTAAATTTCCTAATTGTCGGTAGTCGGGGCGAAAATCGTGGCCCCACTGGCTGATGCAGTGGGCTTCATCGATTGCGATAAAGCGGATGTCCAGGGTTTTTAAAAAATCTAAACTTCTTTCCTGGGCCAGTTTTTCCGGTGAGATATAGAGGAGTTTAAGCTCACCCGCTTTGAGTTGGTCAGTGACCAGGCGCTTTTCGGCAATGGTCATGGTGCTGTTGATACAGGCAGCCGGAACCCCGCTAAGGCGTAAGCCGTCGACCTGGTCTTTCATCAAAGCGATTAGTGGCGAGACCACCAGGGCCAGGGCGTTAAGAGCTAAAGCCGGAACTTGGTAACAGGCCGATTTGCCACCTCCTGTCGGCAAAACCAACAGAGAATCCTCATTTTTAAGGACGCACTCAATCGCCTCTTTTTGCAAAGGCAGGAATTTTTCATGGCCCCAGTACTGTTTGAGAATGGTGGCCGGATTTTGGGTTTGGTAAATCATTTTTTTCAGTTGCCAGTGGTCAGTCGTCAGAGGCGGGGGGGGGCTGATTACTGACGACTGATGACTGACCACTGCCTTTAGCTGTAGGCAGTTTTATAGTGAACGTCGTGCCTTTGTTGATGGTGCTTCGAACCTCAATGCTGCCGTGGTTGGCTTCAATCAGGGAGTGCACTATCGAAAGGCCTAAACCGGTGCCGCTATCTGGATCTCTGGTCGTAAAGAATGGGTCAAAAATTGCGGGTAGGTGTTCTTGGGCAATGCCGCAGCCAGTATCGCTGAGAGAGATCTCCACCTGGTTGCGATTGCAAGCTGCCCGAATGCCGATCGAACCGCTGTCCGGCATTGCCAGTTGTGCGTTAATCAGCAGGTTGATAAGAATCTGGCCGAGTTGCTGCGAGTCAACGATAACCGCTGGTAAGCTGTAGGGTATGTCAATGGTGAAGCTGATATCAGCAAACCCTTGGCGATGTTTGACGGCCTCAATTGCCTGGCGGATAACATTTTTAACGGAAACCGTTTGGGTTATGGCTTTTTGGGGACGGCCATAGGCAAGCAGGTCACTGACGATACGGGCGATTGTGTCAACTTTAGCCAGCATCGTGTTAAAGCGTTTTATGTTCTCCTCTGCATCGTCGCTCTTTTCCGCTTTTGTTTTTAAGATCTGAAGCTGTCCAGAAATGACGGTTAATGGGTTGTTTATCTCATGGGCGGCACCAGCCGCCAGGCGACCGACGGTGGCCAGGCGGTGGGCCTGCAGGAGCTCATTTTGAATCTCTTCACTTTGGCGGTTAAGCTCGGTTATCATCTCGGTTTGTCCGGCGAGATGGTCGGTCATCTGGCCGCGCCCAATCAGATCACTGATGCCGGCCGCAAAATGGGAGAGGGTTTCCAGTAAAATGGTGTGGTTGATGCCATTGTAAGCGAGCCGGGCGCAGTCGACAATCAGTTGACCATGAACCTTGGTCTCGATTGTCTGGTTGGCCTCGCAAAGGGGAACCACGAGAATGGTCGGATGTTCTTTTAACGGTGTGATACGGCTGTTTCTTAAGAGGGCATCAGGTTTTTTCAGAACCAGCCGTTTAAGTGTGGCCAGGATTTTTGTCTGGCGGCCATTGCCGGGTTTAAAGGATTCATTTTCTTCGACAAGGAGCGGCTTGTCAGCCTTTAACTCTTTATCTGAAAAAGTCTTGTCAGCAAATCGTCCGAGCCAGCAAGTCGTAGCGTTGTCATTGGGGCTGAGTCCACAAAAGGCGAATTGACTTTGACACAGCGTCATGGTTTGGGTGATGATTTCGTCAATCAGGAGGCTGCGTTTGGGGCGTGGCCCCTGTTTTTGATCGATCGCGCTAAGTCCTACCAGCAGGCGATTTTTCAAGCTCAGTTCGGCCAGGTTTTTTTCTCGTTCCAGGTTGAGGCGACCGAGCTCACGATTAGCTTTGCGGATGGCCGCGAAATAGAGATCATTGTCAACTACTTCAAGACAGTTGGATAACTCATGTAAACGGTTGTCAACGGTATGATAGATGTTTAACAGGGTTTCCTGGTCAAAGCGCAAAAAAATCTTCAGAGATTCTACTGTCCGGGCATAGGGTGCCGAGGTCGAATAGTCGAGTTCATGGTTGATGAAATAGCTCGAGCCGAAATTGTAGAGGTTGCAGATGGCATCGGCAAAGCGTACTATTAAGGCAAGTGAGATAGGTTCGTTGCGTCCTCCAAGAGGGGGCTGATGGTGCAGCCAGACTGCTTCAATAATGGGTGCGGGAAAGTTCCAGGTTTCGGCCGCCCATTTGCCGATCAGGTGATGACCGGCTCCTAAGATCTCATTTTCCAAATTCAGTGGTGGCCATTCCTGGGTAGTGTCTTTGGGCAAATTTTTAAGATGAGAGAGGAGTTGGCTAAAATTATTTTCAAGGCGGTGGTAAGCAATAAGTTTACCGATATCGTGCAGGAGGCCGGCAATGAAGGCTTCCTCAGGATGGGGGTATTTAAGCTCTTTAGCCACCTCTTCACAGGCGTGAGCGCAGGCGACGCAGTGCTGCCAGAAGGCTGCCATCTCGCGCTCCCGCTCTTTACCGCCGGTTGTAAAGGTATTGAAGATGGTGATGCTTAAAGCTAGGTTACGAACCTGTTTTTTGCCCAGTAGAGAGATGGCATGGCTGAGATCTTCGATTTTCGTTGGTAGCGCAAAGGCCGGGGAGTTGATCAGTATCAGGATGCGGGCCGTAAGGATCGGATCTTGTTTGATCAGCGCGGCCAGCTCGCGATAGTTTATCTGGTCGTCGAAACAGCTGTTGATAATCCGGCTCGCCAGCGCTGGCAACGGCGGGATATCTTCAATAGTTCCGAGCTGCTCTATTATACGGTCATTTTGCAAGGTTTTATATCTCTTTTTCGGTTCGCTGGCGGGCCCGTTCCGAAGCCTAATCCGTAATCCTCAGATAACTAGTTATAACCTATAGCAATTTCATCAATGAATATCAAGTTTATTGTATTATATTGATAGTCGTTTATGTTTGTGTACATAGTTGCTTGTAAATAAGAGTGCTTGCTAATTTACAGATTGCAGAATTTCCACTGCTGGTTGCGGGCTCGAAAGGGTATGCGAGTTTGCCTTGATAGGTAGGCGTTAAATGTGTTATTAGACCGGCCAATGTTATGAATAATCATTTTAAGGATGCTGGAGAGAGTATGGAGAGTTGCGAAGGTCAGAGAATTGAAGATCTGGGGCAGCGTTTGCTGGCGGCCTTGGAAGGTAATTCTCGCCTGGTAATCTTGACCCATAATAATCCTGATCCTGATGCCTTTGCATCAGCCTGTGGTTTGGCTGCAGTGATCAACTTTCTCGATCCTGAGTGTCGGGTGCAGATCGCTTATGGTGGGATTGTCGGGCGTTCCGAGAATCGTACGATGATGCGCTATCTACCGTTCAAAGTTATTCCTTTTAGCCGGGTGCGGGGGCGTGATAAGATCGCTTATGCTCTGGTCGATACACAGCCTCGAGCCGGGAATAATGTGTTGCCGGATGATAAATTTCCGGCCATTGTTATTGATCATCATCCCCCGAAGTCTCTTACTAGAGAGGCTCTAAGGCAGACCCCATATGTCGATATTCGCTCCGGTTACGGATCCTGTACGACTATAGTTACCGAATATCTGCAGTGTGTGGGGGTGCCGATTACGACAGCCCTGGCGACCTCTTTGGTCTATGGTATAAGTTCTGAAACCCAGCACTTAGGGCGTGAGGCTAGTCAGCAGGATCGTCGTATCTATAATGAACTGGTGCCTCTGGTTAATATGCGACGACTCTCCCAAATTGAGTTTAGCCGGCGACCGCGGGAACATTTTCTCTATATTCGTGATGCAGTTGATAATGTTTTTGTCTACCGTCAGGTTATTGGCTCTCGGTTGGGCCCGGTGGACAACCCCGATGTGGTTGCTGAAGTCGCCGACTTTCTGCTCCTGCATGAACGTATGAGCTGGTCGGTCGTAACCGCTTATTACGATGATAAGCTGATTATATCATTGCGCGCCGGTAACCATCGGGCTCATGCCGGAAAAGTGGTGCGCGAGCTGATTGAGAAGCTTGGAGGTACTGCCGGAGGCCATAATCAGGTGGCCGGAGGTCAACTTGATTGTCAGGGTCGGAGTCGCTCCGAGATTGCCCAACTCGATAAGAGTTTGATTGTTGACTTCTTGCGTCAGGTGACTGGCGTCGAGAATGTTAAGACAATAAAACCTTTAGTCTCCGTAGAATTAAAAGATCCTTGGGCTGAAGGTGATGAGTGAAATCTTGCCGGAAGGTCTCTATCTTAACTCTAGTTTAATTGTTGAGAACCAACTCTGTTCTGTCTACACTCCCCGCCACTCCTTTCTGGAAAACGATACTTTTCCCTGGCAAAAAATAGTTGAAGATCTTCTCGCCGGGCATGGCCTGGCTGAGCCGGTGGCAGAGATGGGGCGGGGGGGGATTTTTTTTCTCTCCGGTGGTCACCTTCCCTATCCAATAGTTGTACGTCAATATCGTCACGGTGGACTCGGGCGTTTTTTGAGTGGTGCGCGATTCTTCTCAAAGCGCCGCTTTCTGAGCGAGCTGAAACTACATGAAGTGGTTAGCGAACTTGGTATTTCAACTCCGCAAGCGCTTGCGGTCATAGTTGTAAAAAAAGAACCAAAGAGTATCTTTATCAATGGTTACTATGTGACCCGAAGGCTCTCCGATAGCGTCGGATTGCCCGAATTTCTGGAACAGTCAGGAGCGCCGAGTCGTTTGAAAATTGCCTTTGAGATCGGCACCTATCTTCGGCAACTACACGAAAACGGATTTTTTTATACTGATATGCATGTCAAAAATATCTTGGTTGGGCCTGATGGTGAGATATTTTTTATTGATTTTGATAAGGCCGAACAATTCAGCGCTCCCCTTTCCAGTTATCGTCGACGGGCCAATCTCTATCGATTTTTACGTTCCGTCGAGAAGTATTATCATCGGGGTGGTAAGCTGACCGATACCGACCGTGCCGCTTTCCTGATTGCCTACGAACCAGATCCTAAAAAATACGCAAAGTTGTATCGGAAGCTGGCTTTAGGATTGTCCTGGAGACGACTCTTTTATAAACTCGGATGGTGGCTCAATCGAAGTTGAGAGCTCTATAAAAATTCAAATTATGATGGCAAAGTAAAATGTTCAGATGCTAGGCGCCCGAAACCTGAGGAATGAGGCGTACACAAAGTACGCCGCAGTGACGAAGGTTGAAGGGGAACGA
>DAOWIX010000043.1 GCA_030640695.1 Deltaproteobacteria bacterium
AGAGGCATCGCCCTGTGTACAATAATCGAGCGGCGGGGCTCAGTACCACGCGAAGTCGGGGCCCGGATGTTGGTTCGTAAAGATGGTTCAATCATCGGTACGGTTGGCGGCGGTATCGGTGAGTATGAAGTAATTCAAGCAGCCCGGGAAGCCATTGAAAAAGGCCAAAGCCGTTTGCTCGATTTTTCTCTTGCTGGAGAACAGGGACTCGACTCGGCCGCTATCTGCGGCGGCCACTTTACGGTTTTTATCGGTTACTGGTCGCAGACTGACGATTATAGCCTGGCCGTGGCGGTCGCCGCGACCCTAAGGGGCAGCCAAGCGCACTCTTTAGTCGAGAGCCAGCCACAAAAAGAGTCCGAAAAAACAGAGCGTGAACTATTTGATCCGAACGGTCAAAAAATCACTACTCACAATAATTCGGTTTCACTGCCCAAGGATCTGCAAAACGAGTTTAAAAATAGGCCAATAAACGTCTCCGTACAACGTTTAAGCATGGCGAACCAGGAGTTTTTACTCTCTGAAATCAGCCTACCGCCAAGAATGATTATCTTCGGCGGCGGCCACCTGGCTCTGCCTTTGACCGAGATGGCAAACTGGTGCCGTTTTGCGGTTACAGTTATCGACGACCGGCCGGAGTTCTCCTCTCCGCAAAGGTTTCCGACCGCCGACCAAGTCGTAACCGCCCCAATGGAGGCTGTCTGCGACCACTACACCTCTGGCCCCAACACCTATCTGGTGCTCATCACCAGAGAACATAAGCATGACTATACCCTGCTCAAACAACTACTCGGCACTGAATATGCTTATCTTGGCATGATTGGCAGTAAGCGCCGCACCAGCCAGGTCAAACAAAGACTCATTGACGAGGGTTTCAACCGAGCTGAAATCAAGAAACTCTACTCACCGATCGGCCTTAGCATCGGAGCCCAGACCCCGGCTGAAATCGCCATCAGCATTATGGCTGAAATCATTGAAACAAGGCACAAAGTAAAATAGGAGCCCGGTAAATGAAAAAAGAACTAATCACCCTTAATATCAACGGCGACGACCATGAGATCGCGGTTCACCCCTGGCGTACTCTGAATGAGGTTTTGCGGGATCAACTGCATTTAACCGGTACCAAACTGGGTTGTGGCACCGGCGACTGCGGCGCCTGCACGGTACTGCTTGACGATCAGAGCGTCTCCTCCTGCCTGACTCTGGCGATCGAATCCGAAGGGCACAAGATCACGACCATCGAAGGACTGGCCCCGGAAGCTGTGGCCAACAGTAATCTTGAAAACTGCGAACTCAATCCGATTCAGGAATCATTCATCGCCAAAGGTGCCATCCAGTGCGGCTTCTGCACTCCCGGCATGATCATGTCGAGTAAATTCCTGCTCGAGCAGACACCCAACCCGAATGAAGATGAGATTCGCGCTGGCCTCTCCGGCAACCTTTGCCGCTGTACCGGTTACAACAAAATTGTCGAAGCCATCGCCGATGCGGCCGAAAAGATCTCGCCGACTAAATAAAGGAGACTCACCTTGACCTTACCACAATTTACCTTCCTGGCCCCGACTAGTTTGACTGAGGCCTGCGCCCTCCTCGAAAAACATAAGGGCAAAATCAAAATAAAAGCTGGCGGTACCGATATGATCGTCCGCCTTTCACATCGAGCCGTCAAGCCCGATTACCTGATGAGCTTAAAAAAGATCCCTAACCTCGACGGTATCAGCTACACCCCGGGTGAGGGCCTTACTATCGGCGCTCTGGCTCTCTTACGCGAAGTCGATCTCAGTCCCTTGGTTCTTGAACAAGCTCAGATGCTGGCCCGCGCCGCCCACGCCACCGCCACCGTCCAGATTCGCAATATGGGTACGGTAATGGGCAATGTCTGCAACGCCTCTCCCTCAGCTGACAACATCCCCACCCTGGTCGCCATGAATGCCCGAATTGTCGCCTCTTGCGGCGTAAAAGAGCGGGAAATTCCGATCGACGAATTCTTTCTTGGGCCTGGCCGCAGCGCCCTGCAAGCCAATGAGATTGCGACCGCCATCAAGGTGCCGACACTTGCCCCCCAAAGCGGTGTCAGCTACCAGAAGATTTCTCCGCGCTCTAAAGTCGATATCGCAGCCGTTAATATTGGCGCCATGATTACCCTTAATGATGACGGTGAATGCCAGGTTGCCCGAATCTCTATGGGCGCCGTCGGGCCGACGCCACTGAGAGCTAGACAGGCCGAAACCTTTCTTCTCGGTAAGAAAATTACAGATGAAACCATGGCCGAAGCCGGCCGACTTGCGGCTGAAGATGCCGCACCGATCTCCGACGTTCGCGCCAGCCGTGAATACCGTAAACTGATGGTCGAAGTTCTAACCACACGGGCCCTGAAAGAAGCTGTTGGCTTCGCAAAGAATTGAGGAAAAATATGAGCACAGATCAAAACTTCTCCGTTGTTGGTAAAAGCCTGCCGCGTTCCGATGGCCGAATCAAGGCCGTGGGCGCAGCCCAGTACGCTGATGATATCTTCCTGCCCGGCATGCTTTACGGCAAACTCCTGCGCAGCCCGGTAGCCCATGCCCTGATCAAAAGTATCGACACAAGTGCAGCCGAAGCCCTGCCCGGGGTTAAATGTGTCATCACCGGCCAGGATATTCCGAAGGTCAAATACGGCAACTGGCGTTTAGTGCCGGAAAGCCAGGATGAATATGCTCTGGCCATCGATAAGGTGCGTTTTATCGGCGATGAAGTCGCCGCCGTCGCCGCCATCGACAAGGACAGCGCCGAAGAGGCGATCCGCCTGATCAAGGTTGAATATGAAGAGCTGCCCGGTGCCTATTCAGTTGAGGATTCTTTAGCCGACAACGCCCCGGTAATCCACGACGAATACAAACAGGATATTCCCAACATCAGTCTCGACCGCAAGATCGAATATGGCGATCTCGATAAAGCTTTTGCCGAGGCCGATCTTATTTTAGACGATGTTTTTACGGTTCATGCCACCTCCCACGCCTACATGGAGCCCTGCTCCTGTATCTCCGAGTATGACCACGACGGTCGCTTAACGATCTGGACTTCAACCCAGGCCCCCTACTTTGTCCAGTGCCTGCTGGCCTCGACCCTGGAGATGCGGGAAAATGATATCCGCGTCATCAAACCTTTTGTCGGCGGCGGTTTTGGCGGCAAGATGGAGATGCGACCCTGGGAGTTTTGCTCCGCCTTTATAGCCCGTAAACTCGGCCGCCCGGTAAAATTCACGCTGACCCGAGAAGAGGAACTCGCCACCGGTCGCCGGCGTCATCCAATGCGGATCCATTCAAAAGTCGGCTTTTCTAAAGAGGGTATGCTTTTAGCCAAAGAGTTCAACGTCCATCTCGACGGTGGCGCTTATAACAGTATGGGGCCGACGGCTTGTTTTTTATGCGGCAATTTCGGCGCCATGCTCTATAACTACCCGAGCTACCGCTACTACGGGGCCCATGTCTACACCAACAAGCCGCCGGCCGGGGCGATGCGCGGCTTCGGTGCCCCCCAGGCGCTTTTTGTGGCTGAAACCCAGATGAATATGGCGGCGGAAAAACTGGGCCTCGACCCGATAGATATCCGCTATATGAATGCCATGGAGACCGGTAATGAAATTCCCGGCGTGGCAACGATCTCAAGCTGCGGTTTCAAGGAGTCATTAATCAAGGTTGCCGAGATGACCAACTGGCGCGAAAAACGCAAGAATCTGAAGCCGGGCCAGGGCCTTGGCCTCGGCTGCTACAGTTTTATCTCGGGCGGCGTCTTTAACTGGTTTAACACCCGCTATAATTTTACGAGTGCCGAGGTTAGAGCTTTTGATGACGGCACCGTCCACCTGATGACCATGGCATCCGATATCGGCCAAGGTTGTGATACGGTCTTGCGCCAGATTCTAGCTGAAGAGTTGGGCCTGAAAGTCTCCGACATTCGCCTGACCGCTGCCGATACCGCAGTCACCCCACAGGCCGATCTCGGCACCTGGGGCAGCCGCGTCACCCTGATGGCCGGCAACGCGGTTCGTAAAGCGGCCCAGGAGATCAAAGAAGAACTTTTCAAGATGGTCTCTTTAAAATTTGATCTCAACGTCATTCACGATTTGCGTTGTGGGAACGGTAATATCTATCCCGCCAACCGCCCCGATCGCGCCGTCTCTTTTGGCGAAGCCGTGAGAATGGCACAACGGGCCAAACGCGGTGAACCGGTTATCGGCTACGGCTCCTACACGCCACGCAATAAAGGTCTGGTAACCCCGGCTTTCAGCTTTGGAGCCCAGGTTGCTGAATGTGAAGTCGATAAAGAGACCGGTGCCATTGAAGTCAAATTTATGACCACGGCCCACGACTGTGGCACGCCGATCAACCCGATGTCGGTCGAGGGACAACTTGAAGGCTCAGTCCATATGGGTTTAGGTTACGCTTTAAGTGAACAGTTCATCATGAAAGAGGGCAAAACCCTGACCACCACCTTCTTAGACTATAAAATTCCTTGTGCCGAAGATATGCCTCCGGGAATCTCGGTCCATGTTGACACCTACGAGCCCGACGGCCCCTTCGGTGCCAAAGAGGCCGGTGAAGGTCTGGTCTCACCAACCGCGCCAGCCATCGCCGACGCCGTCTACGCAGCCACCGGCTACCGCTGCATGGATCTGCCGTTAACTCCGCAGAAAGTGCTGACGGGAATGAAAAAGATTTAAGAAGAAATTCTAAATCCAGTAATCATAAAAAACAAACGCCACGAAATACACGAAAAGACCCTAAAAAAACTTTTGTGTATTTCGTATTTTTCGTGGCTAAAAAAATTAGATATAATTTATTGTCGTGGGACAAGTATATATGATGGGAAAAAAAGTCGACAGAAAAGTCAGCCCTGAAAACCCACCGAACCTGAAGATTATTCAGCCCGGTGAACAGCCGTCCTGCTTAAAGCCCGGTTTCGGTTTCTGCCGGGGCTGTTTCGGTTGGCAGAACATGATCGATGCCGCCTTAAACGGCGATCCGGTCTGGAAAACAGCCCTTATCCACTGTTCCGAAACCGACTTAGCAGTCACCCTTAAACAATAACGCTCTCTCAATCACGCGCTTTCCTGAACCTCACAACCAGATTTAAGAAAACGGGCCAAAGTTGCGGTCAGCACAACCGCCACAACCATCCGGATAACCTGCAACACCGTACCCTGAGCCCCAACGGCGACAAAGAGCACAACATCTTCAAAGAGGGAGTGGTTTAGAGAGAGAAAGGTAATTATCAACACCATTTCCCGTTGCGACAACTTCCCCTCCTTACCATATTTGATTATCATCCCGGCCCCGTAGGCAAGCCCCAGAGTCAAACCGACCAGCAGGGGCAAAGCGCCGGCTCCGGAGATACCAATTACTGAAACCGCCTTTTCCAGACGCCGCGATACCTTCTCAAGAACCTTAAGCTCCTCAAGAAACTGCATCGCCACCATTAAAGGGATAACAATCAGAGCAATCTGCAAAACCTGACGCCCGGCCCCAAGCAACCCTTCACCAGCAATCTGTAATAAACTACCAAAATCCATAATTAGACCCAGAAAAAATTGAGCCCTGCAGCCAAGAAAAAGCCGGCAAAAAGACGCAAAACGACAAAAGGCCAAGCCTTGACACCAGCCATCCGGCTAACTGCGGCTTCGATTGGCAAACTGTGTGATAACAGGAGAAAAAGAGCAAACACCGTCATTTGCTTCTGATCTAGTTCCAGTGGCGTGACCGCACCAATGGCGGCGTAGAGATTTAAAACATTGCCGAGCACAACCCCCATCACAGCTTCACCGGGAAGCCCTAAGAACTCCATCAAAGGGCGAAAGAGGCGACCAATCAGCCCTAAAACCGGAGTCTTGCCCAAAATAGTAATGACCAGGTAGACCGGCACGATAATCAGCGCCAAGGTGCGAGTGGTCTGCAGGCCACTCTTTAAGCCCCGCCCCAAAATCCCGAAGAACACTAAAAACTCCTTTTTGTAATAGATGATTTGAAGAGTCGGTCTGCAAGCCATTTTAAAAAAGCCGTCAGCACCGCCAGCAATAACAGATCAATAATATTTAAACAACCAGACGGTAGCCCGCCAAACACAAAATAAAGCGTTACAGCCCCTGCAAGCAAGTAAATACATAACCGAATAGTTACCAAAAAACTTGTATCTCCCACGATAACATGATATCCGTCCGCTTCTCTTTTAATCGCTATATAAATCAAAATTGTAACTATTCAGCTAACCCGCAAATCCAGGGTCCACAATCCCGATTTCCTTCGGATAATCAGGTTATGTCCCCAGAATTTGCTAAAAATATCAATATTTGACACTTTTTTACTTACGCTGAATAGTTACTCAAAATTTACCGCACAATAGAAGAGGGACAACTTGTTCAAAGAGAGTAAGCTTCGCTCGATAATCAAGTCGCTGTCATGGCGCCTGCTGGCAACCATGACGACCATACTGATCGTCTATATTTTTGTCGGAGACACCAAAATTGCCTTCAGTATCGGCGGTATTGAAGTATTTTTAAAGATGCTGGTCTATTTTATTCATGAGCGACTCTGGGAGAAGGTTCGTTTTGGGCGACGCGAAATCAAACCGCTGGTCATCTGGATTACCGGCTTGAGCCGTTCTGGAAAAAGTGGTATCGGCCGCTCTCTAACTGAAAAATTACGCCGTCAAGGTTATAAAGCCGAGCACCTTGACGGCCATTCGATCCGTGACCTTTTCCCGGAAACCGGTTACAGCCACGAAGAGGTAAATCGACATATCAAAAGAGTCGGTTTTCTAGCCCGTAAACTGGAAGAGCAGGGGGTAGTTGTGGTCGCGAC
>DAOWIX010000101.1 GCA_030640695.1 Deltaproteobacteria bacterium
AAGAGGTTGAAAAACGCAGCAATGGCCAAGTCAAAATCACGACTTTTCCCGGCGGCACTCTGCTCGGTGCCAAAAACATGCTGGACGGGGTTAAGAAAGGTCTTGCCGATATCGGCTGTTTCTGCCCGCCCTACCTACCGGGCCGTTTCCCCTTGATGGAAGGGGCCGATCTACCGGTCGGGTTCACCAGTGCTTCAGTCGCCAGTGCCACGCTCTGGGATCTCTATGAAAAATACCAGCCGGAAAGCCTTAAAGGGGTCAAGGTTTTGACCATGTTCACTTGCGCCCCGGCCAACTTGATGCTCAAAAAATCTGGGGCAAGCCTTGAAGAACTTAAAGGCATGGAGGTTCGGGGAACCGGCATCTCGGGCCGCTACCTTGAAGCGATGGGGATTGTACCGGTTGCCATGCCGATGTCTGCAGCCCCCGAAGCCCTGCAGAAAGGAGTCGTCAAAGGCATTTTTTCCTCACTTGAGATCATGAAAGATTTCAAGTTCGCTGAACTCTGCGGCCATGTCACAGTTGTTAATGGCCCGACAACTTCATTCGCGGTCGTCATGAACCTCAAAAAATGGCAGGCATTAAGCCCGGAGTTGCAAAAGATCTTTACTGACTTAGGGCGCGAGCAAGCTCTCTGGACCGGCAACTACGAGGATGATCATGTCAAAGAGGCCCTGGCCTGGTCGGAAGAGACCCACAAAGTCAAGATCAAGACGATAACGCCGGCGGAAAAAAGTGTCATTACTGAGAAGGTGCGCTTCATGACCGATGCCTACCTCACCAAGACCGCCAAAGCCGGACTACCGGGCAAAGAATTTCTGGCTGATCTCAACTCATTTAGGGTTAAATACGAAAAAGAGTTCGGGAAATAGGAAAAGATTCGACCTCTGCGATTAATGCTACAGGTGGACACCCCACCTGTAGCTACTGAGAGCAACTGCAAACTTTGCTTCGCCCTCTTTAATGGGGTCAAAGCTTGACAATTGACGGGCTAATATTTCGGTTTACGCGATCATCTCGGCCGCCAATTATCAAGCAATGACCCCACCCGAAACAGGGCGGACAGCAAAACGACAAACTACCAGCATAGACTCTAAGAGACTACGCAATAATCATAAATGAAAAAAGATCACTTCCGCAACCTTCTTATCAAATTTCAGCAAATCAAGCTGCTCCTGGCCGGAATCTCTCTACTGCTGATGGTACTAATCGGCTTTGCCAACGTTGTCTGCCGCAATCTCTGGCAACCCTTAAAGGGCTCTTTTGAGGTGATCGGCTATCTCGGGGCGATCACCATCGCCCTCTCTTTAGGCAGCGCCCAGCTCGAAAAAAAACATATTATAGTCGATATCATCACCCGTCGATACACTCCCAACTGGCGGCGAGTGACCTCAGCGATCGGCCATTTTTGTGGAGCTCTATTCTTCAGCCTGGCAGCCTGGCAGACCTGGGCCTGGGGCGATAATATCCGCCATTCCGGGGAGACCTCTGAAACCTTGCACCTTATATTTTACCCCTTTATCTATTTAACCGCTTTCGGTTTCGCCTATCTCGCTCTGGTTCTGGTTTCAGACTTAAGCTTAAGCCTGCAAAAACTTCCCACCGACCAAGCTGAGTCTTTATGAGTCCTGAAACCATCGGCATCATTGGCATCTGTTTAATGATGGCGGCCATGCTCCTGCTCCAGATTCCGGTCGGTTTTGCGATGGCTCTCACCGGCTTTGCCGGAGTTGCCTGGCTCATCTCTTTAGATGCCGCCCTGGCCCTGATCGGCAACGACCTCTGGACAACTTTTTCATCCTACGGCCTGACCATCATCCCACTCTTTATCTTCATGGGCCATATCTGTTTCCACAGTAACGTCAACAACCGACTCTACAAATGCGCCTACGCATGGCTCGGAGCAACTCGTGGCGGTCTGGCGATGGCGACGGTTGCCGCTTGCGCCGGATTTGCCGCAATCAGCGGCTCCAACACTGCCACCGCTGCCACCATGACCTCGGTGGCTCTTCCTTCAATGCGAAAATATGGCTACAACCCAACCCTGATTACCGGTTCAATCGCGGCCGGATCAACTTTGGGGGTTGTCATTCCGCCGAGTATTGTTCTGGTGGTTTACGGTATCTACACCGGACAATCGATCGCCAAACTTTTTTTTGGCAGTATCATCCCCGGCCTGATACTCGCAGCGTTATTGATTCTAACAATCATTCTCATCTGTCGCCGCCACCCCGACTGGGGGCCGCCGGGCGAGAAAACCACTCTCAAAGAGAAAATATTCTCCCTTAAGGGCTCTTTCGAGATGCTGCTCCTCTTCGGCCTGGTCATGGGCGGCCTCTTTGTCGGCTTTTTCACGCCCAGTGAGGCCGGAGCCGTGGGCTCATTCTGCGCCGTTGTCTTAAGCTTTTTCCGCCGCTCACTCTCATATAAAAAATTTATTGCGGCCATCAATGATACCTTGAAAATTTCAAGTTTCATCATCATTATTATCGCCGGAGCCGTCATCTTTGGCCGTTTTCTGGCTTTAACCAGGCTCCCTTACGCAATTGCCGAATGGGCCGCCACTCTACCGGTCGCACCAGCAGTTATCCTCTGGATCATTATCCTGGTCTTTATCGTCGGCGGTGCCATCATGGATGCCCTGGGCCTGTTGCTGATCACGATCCCGATCTTCTATCCGCTCGCCGTCAAGCTCAACTTCGACCCAATCTGGTTCGGGGTTTTGATTACCATCGTCACAACCATGGGTGCCATCACCCCACCAGTTGGCGTCAACGCCTATGTCGTCGCCGGCATTGCCGAAGATATTCCACTGACAACTATCTTCAAGGGTATCGCCTATTTTCTGCCGACCTACATCATCACCATCATCCTGATCGAGATCTTCCCGCAACTCATCCTCTGGCCTGCGGGATCGGTTTATTAATTGGGTAGGAAGGCTTTCATCTCACCCTCAACCTGGGCCATCAGATCATCTATTACCACCATACTGCCTGCACCTTTGGCCTCTTTTTCCAGCGCTTGAAAAAGTTCAGTCAGACAGACAAATTGAGGAGCGCTGAAATTCTTCAAGGTTCCTTTCAGAGCGTGAGCAAAAAAACCGATCTCTGACATCCCGGACGTCCCAACCACACCCCTTAATTGGGGAAGGTATTCAACCACCGATTCACACAAAGCCTCAACAACTTCTTCTCCACTCTCCAGATCAAAGCCCATCTCTGCCAGGTCATTGGCCAAAAGGCGGGTTAGAAAACCCCGATCAATTTCCATACTTTCACTCCTTATCAATAGTAATAATCACAATCAAAAATAAAGCCTGAAATTTACAGTTGTTGCAAATCATCTCATGGTGTATGCTACGAAAAACAGAGAGAAAACTGGGCTATCCGGATTATGCCAGAGCCTTAAACCATAACAAAAAAAGTGTAAAACACCAACCCAATTATTGCAATTCATAACCCGACATAACTGAGTTTAAACCGGTTGTCAAAACTTTTTGGACTTTTCTTGATAGCTTTCTGGCAAAACCCATTAATCTTGACAATCTCAAAGAAATCCTGCAACAGTATGTCTGAAAGTTTTTTTGTCTGTTTCGTGTATTTCATGGTCTAAAACAGGTAATCAGCAATGCAAAAAATTTCCCGATCCAGAAAACTCCTGATCAGCATATCTCTGGCCGCCATCACCCTCTCCCTCTTTTCCGGCTGTTCCGAAGATCCGAAACCCAAAACCAAAGAGCTGCTCATCTATTGCGGCATCACCATGGTTCACCCGATGGTAGAGATCGCAAAGCTCATCGAAACCCGGGAGAAGTGCCAGATCGAGATCCTCAAAGGAGGCTC
>DAOWIX010000190.1 GCA_030640695.1 Deltaproteobacteria bacterium
ATAATCCGGCATAGCCGAAACCAAAAAGGCAAAATCGAAGGTAACTATTCAGCGTAAGTAAAAAAGTGTCAAATATTGATATTTTTAGCAAATTCTGGGGACACAACCTGATTCTCCGAAGGAAATCGGGATTGTGTACCCTGAATTTGCGGGTTGGCTGAATAGTTACAAAATTTTGACCATTTTGCGTAAAACTTTATTGACAAGACACTAACAATGACCCATCTAAAGCACGTACAAGCCATTCAAAACGGAGACTTCAGGGGCCTGCCGATCTCGTCAACTTCGACTGCGGTTAACCTGACCGGGAGTTGGAAATTTTTTCGCCCCCACCTGGCTTCCAAAGATTCCCCCTGCCGCCAGGCTTGCCCCTTGAATATTCCGATAGCCGCCTATCTAGACAAGCTCGCTAGCGATAAACCTGCCGAGGCCTTGGCTCTCTTGCGTGACTACAACCCGATGCCGGCTGTGACCGGCCGCGTCTGTCCCCATTTCTGTCAGAGCGCCTGCAATCGCCAGGAATTTGATGAAGCTGTTTTAATCGGTGACCTGGAACGCTATCTCGGGGATCTGGGGTTAGAAAATCGACATCAATCAAGCACCAGTCAAAGATCTGAAAAAATCGCCGTCATCGGGGCCGGGCCGGCGGGCTTAAGCGCTGCGGCCTTTCTCGCCCGACAGGGCCTTCAAGTCACCATCTTTGAGAAAGCTCCGGCCGCTGGTGGTCTTTTGCGTTACGGAATTCCCGCTTACCGACTGCCGCGAGCTATTCTTGATCTGGAGATAGACAATCTGATCACAAGCTACAATATTGACTTGCAGTGCAATCGCAATATTGAGCCGGCGGAACTGCCGAAACTAAAAAAAGATTATCATAACATTATCTGGGCTCCGGGCCTGCAACGTTCCAGCTTGCCGCTTCCGTGGCACGCTATCCCACAGGTAATGGGCGCACTGGAGGTGCTGACTGCAATCAACCAAGGCGAAGAGATTGCCGGTCAAAGTTTTATTATAGTAGGCGGCGGCAACGCCGCTCTCGATACCGCCCGTTCTCTCATACGGTTGGGCAAGCAGGTCGAAATTGTTTACCGACGCACAATTGCTGAAATGCCGGCTTATCAAGAGGAGAAAAAACAAGCCCTTGAAGAGGGTCTGCTGATCCACGAAGAGGTAGTGGTAAAAACTATAGATAGCTCTTCCAAAACTTTACAAATAGATCTCCATCAAGCTCAAAACAACGACGGGCAGATCAGCTCTGGAGATTTTCTCAGAACAGTTACAGCTGACTACCTGATCGCGGCCATCGGCCAAAAGAGTGACCTGGATTTAGATGGTCACGATGCAATCATCAAGGCGGGAGATTTTGACCATGGTGCAGCCTCGGTAGCCGAAGCTTTGGCCTCTGGACGCCGGGCAGCCGAAACCATCCTTGATCATTTAGAAATTACTCCTAAAATAAACATCACTAATGATCAAAAAAGCTCAACTATTGTTGAATACGAACAACTCCATCTTGATTACTACGCCAAAAAACCGGCGATCAGTATCCCTGAACTCGACTCCCTAATCAGAAAAGAGAATTTTTCCGAGATTCGCCAAGCTCTAAACCAAGAGCAGATAAGAAGCGAGATTGAACGCTGTTTTCATTGCGGTAGCTGTACCTCATGTGGCATCTGCTGGTTCTTCTGCCCGGACGTCGCGATTGCTATTGACCGAGAGGAGAGTGACCCTGACAAACGGGTACTATTTGATTACGACCACTGTAAAGGCTGTGGTCAGTGTGCCGCGATCTGTCCGCGTGGGGTAATTGAGATGGAGGAGGACAACTAACATGCAGAAACAAGCCATCCTCTTGGGCAGTGATGCGATCGCGCATGGAGTCAGACTGAGCCGTCCGGAAGTAATCTCAGCTTACCCGATTACACCCCAGACTCATATCATCGAAACCCTCTCCGAGATGGTCGACAGTGGCGAACTAAAAAGCCAATATATCAAGGTTGAATCAGAGATGTCGGCAATTGCCGCAGTTTTAGGCTCAGTTTCGACCGGCAGCCGCTCTTTTACGGCCAGCAGCTCACAGGGGTTAGCGATGATGCATGAGATCCTGCACTGGTTTGCCGGAGCTCGCCTGCCCTTGGTTCTGGTTAATGCCAACCGTGCTTTAGGCGCTCCCTGGAATATCTGGAGTGATCAAAGCGACAGCTTTTCTCAACGCGATACCGGCTGGTTACAGATCTATTGTGAAACCTCGCAAGAGGCTCTCGACACAATTATTATGGCCTATAAGGCCAGCGAACAGTTGATGCTGCCGATCATGGTGATGATTGACGGTTTTATCCTCTCACATACAATGGAGAGGCTTCTGGTTCCCGACCAGCAAATTGTCGATGACTATCTGCCGGCCTACAAAGCTCCCTACGAACTCGACCCCGACAATCCTCTGACCTTTGGGGCTGCGGCTCAGCCCGACCTCTTCTATGAACTGAAAAAAACATTTTCCGAAACTATGACTGAAGCTTTCACGGTTCTTGATCAATGCCAAGAAGAGTTTGCACAAAAATTTGAACGTGCCTATGAACCGGTGATGCATTGCCTTGAGGGGGATGAAAAAAGTGATACGGCGGTACTCTGCTGTGGAGCGATGACCGGAACCGCCCGAGTGGCGGTTGCCGAATTAAATAAAAACGGCACTCCGACAGACCTTTTCAAATTACGACTCTTACGCCCCTTTCCCAATCGGCAACTATCTGAAGTGTTAAAAGATAAAAAACGGGTTATAGTCTTAAACCGAGCCTGCTCTTACGGGGTCGGTGGCACGTTGAGCCAGGAGGTTCGTGCCGCTCTATATAATCTTTCGCAACGACCTTTGATTAATGATGTCATGATCAGTCTTGGCGGGAAAGAGGTTTTTCCTGAGACTATCGTTGAGGTGGTTAAAAACCAGGAACAGCTCTCAAGTGTTGAATGTAACTGGCTACAAAGCTGAACCAATGCCGAAAATTTTCTTGTAAAAAACAACTAATTTCAACTTAACGGCAGTAAAAATGAACAATTATAACGCTTGGCAAATGACAACGGCTGAACATATGGAGAGCGGTCATATGGCCTGCCCCGGTTGTGGCGCTTCTTTAAGCATGCGCCACACCTTAAAAATTCTGGGGCCGCAAAACATTGTCGTCATGCCGGCCTGCTGTTGGGCGATCATTGCCGGCGGACAGCCGACCACGGCTCTCTCGGTGCCCCTTCTCCACACTCCATTTGCAGTGGCTGCGGCCGCCGCCACTGGTGTCAGACGATCCTTGACTGTTCAGGGCAAAAAAGATGTCGAAGTTCTCTGCTGGGCCGGTGACGGCGGAACTTTTGATATCGGTCTGCAAGGTATTTCCGGAGCTGCGGAACGGCATGAAGATATGATCTATATCTGCTACGACAACGAAGCCTATATGAACACCGGAATCCAGCAATCCTCGGCAACCCCGCATGGGGCTTGGACAACGACAACCCCGGCCGGCAAAGATTTTAAATATGCTAAAAAAGATATTATAGCGATCATTAAAGCCCATAATCCAAGCTATCTGGCCAGTGCCACAATCGCCTATCCTGAAGATTTTTATTTAAAGCTCAAAAAAGCTAAAAAGGCCACCGGTTTTCGCTTTCTCCACCTGCTGGCGGCCTGCCCTTCGGGTTGGAAGATCGACTCCCAGGATGCCCTCAAGGTCACGCGGATGGCCGTTGACAGTGGGGTCTTTCCGCTTCTTGAAATGGATGATAATGGCCTTATGCAACAAACCTTTAAACCAGAAGATCCAATCCCGGTTAAGGATTACCTTAAAGCCCAGGGACGTTTCAAAAAGATATCGGATTTAGAGATTGAAACCTGGCAAAAAGAGATTGCTTGATATATTCTTTTAAACATCTAAATATTTCTAAATCAAAAAGGACAAACAATATTGAACTTTCTTAAAAAAATCTCTCAACTTATAGATGCTATCAATGAAAAGATCGGCCTTGGGGTCTCTTGGCTGACAACTATAATGGTGATTACGGTCGTCTATGATGTCATCATGCGTTACGGTTTCAAGAGAGGCAATATCGCCGTCCAAGAGATGGAGTGGCACCTTTTTGCCGTTATCTTCCTGATCGGCGCCGCCTATTCCCTGAAAAAGGATGCTCATGTCAGGGTAGATATCATCTACACCAAACTCAACACCAAACAGAAAGCCTGGATCGATTTTATCGGCACCTTTATCTTTCTCATCCCTTTTTGCATAATTATCATCTATTCCACCCGAAATTTTATAGAAAGTTCCTGGGCGGTCGGAGAAACCTCACCCGACCCCGGCGGCCTGCCGGGCCGCTACATCCTGAAAGCAATGATCCCAGCTGGCTTTATCCTCGTCCTTTTGCAGGGCATCTCGCAGGCGATCAAGAACCTCCTCGTCATCATCGGCAAAGAGAGTAAGGTGGCCCAATGATGGAATTTTTCCAAAGCAA
>DAOWIX010000154.1 GCA_030640695.1 Deltaproteobacteria bacterium
ATCGCCAAATTAGCCGGATCCACCTGGGCGTCGGCTGCGATTTTTTCTATCTCGTGAAAAAAGAGAATAATAAGCAGGAAGTTGCCCGAGCCAAAACCGGAATCGTTTTTTTCAACTACAAAAATAAAAAAGTCACCCGCATACCACCCGCCTTCGCCGCCTTGGTGAAATAGAGCAGCTCTCAAGCATCAACCTTTCAGGAGAATGCGAACCTCACCTTTGCGGGCTGTGACCTTGCGCTGATCGAGATACTCAAAGAGGGGGATTATATATTTGCGGCTTAGATTGATTTTAGCTTTGAACTCCTGAGTCGTCATAGTTCCGTTCTCTTTGAGAAAGGCCACAACTTCAGAGCGCATTCTTTCATAGTGATCGGGGGTTACAAATATCCCGTCCCGAACCTTTAACAGGGTGCCCTCCTTGACAAGAATTGTCATCAAAGATTTGATATCCTCATCTTCAGCAGCCAACTCTTTCGCCAGAGAACTATAGTCAGGAAAACTGAGGCCCGCTTTTTTATAGAGAGCAAGCAGCTGAGCTTTAAGCTTATCAGCATCAACCGCCAGCCGTACCCGGTGGTCTGGAGTGCGTAACAGATCTTTATCAAGCACCAGTTTTGCGTTTTTCACCAGACGCTGTAACAGGGCGTGAAAAAGAGGAGCCGAAAGTCCTAAACGTGATCGGACCTCCTCCTTGGCCATCCCTTCGCGCAAAGGTTCACGCCGGTGATAGTCGATCACCATAGCCAAAACTTTCTCTGCCAGCTCTGCAAAAATTTCACCCGTAATAAAAAGCTGACGTTCATTATCAAAGCGAACTATCTCACGCCGGGCCAGGAGTTCATCTACAACTTTAGCCAGAGCTTTGCCGGAGAAGTTGAGAAAAGCTTTGAGATCGGCCAAACGCAACCCGGCAACGCCAGCCTGTTTTACAAGGATAGAGACTACATCTCCAGGCTCTCCAGCCCGTAAACGTTCAAAATCGGGCAGTAGAGTAACAAACTCTTTGAGACGATGTTTGGCCGGACGGGGATTTATCACTGCCCCTCCGCCGACCGTCTCACGCCGGGCAAAACTGCGCATTACAACCCGGTCGCCATAGACTATTACAGTAGGCTTTTCGAGACGTACCTGAACAAAAGCGCTGGTTCCCGGTGCCAGTTCCAAGCCATTAAGAACAACGACAGTCCCCATCAAGGCCGCCGTACCACTATGGACTAACATTTTGCTGCGAGCTGACAATGGTGAAGTCGCCGAAGAGAGATGGGTATAAAAAACATCAACCATCGAAGTTGGCGCCACGGTTTCAGGACGAGCCAGAATTTCACCACGTTCGATCTCCGACTTTTCCAAACCGTGCAGATTTATGGCCGCCCGCTCCCCGGCAAAGACCTGTTCACGATCTTCTCCATAAGCCTGAAGACTGCGTACCCGGCTCGTCAAACCGGAAGGAGATAAGGTTACGCTTTCGCCCAAACCCAAAGCACCGGAGAGCACCGTACCGGTTACAACGGTACCAAATCCCTTAATCACAAAAGCACGGTCAACCGGCAAGCGAAAGGCTCCAGAGTCGGGTCGTTCAATAACTGTTTTAGCCATCTCATCAAGAGCCGTCAAAAGATTATCAATTCCGGCACCAGTAGCGGCTGATACCGGAATTACCGGCGCCTCTTCAAGAAAACTCCCAACAACCAGTTCCGCAATCTCTTCATTTACCAGTTCCAGAAGCTCATCATCAACAGTATCACTTTTACTGATCACGACCAGGCCACGCTCAACCCCTAGAAGGCGGCAGACATCGAAATGCTCGCGGGTTTGCGGCATGACCCCCTCATCAGCTGCCACCAGCAGCAGAACTAAGTCTATACCACCAGCCCCGGCCACCATATTTTTGATAAAACGCTCATGCCCGGGAACATCAATAACCCCAATCATTTGACCGCTGGGCAAAGACAAATGGGCAAAACCCAACTCAATTGTAATGCCGCGTTTCTTCTCTTCCGCAAGCCGATCAGTATCGGTTCCGGTCAGGGCTTTGACCAAGGTTGTCTTACCATGATCAACATGCCCTGCCGTTCCTAGAATGATATGTTTTTCCGCCATTTTTTCCTCAGTGGGCAGTGGGCAGTGGGCAGTGGGCAGTGGGCAGTGAAACACTGACGACTGATAACTGACCACTGACGACTGCTTTTTTCCGGTATTACCGGAAAAAAGCTATAAAGCTCTCAGCCGTTTTGCGGCCACTTGCAAAGTTTCGTCAGTTTTGCAGAAGCAGAAGCGAACCTGACCGCTGTCGGGTGATCCCAGCGGTAGAAAGCTTGAACCCGGCACCGTCGCCACCCCCTTCTCTTTAACCAGATAGTGGGCAAACTCGAGATCGCTAAGCTCGCTTAAGGCGCGAAAATCAGCCATGATATAGTAGGCTCCCTGGGGCACGTGACAGCGAAAACCGACGTCGCTCAGAACCTTGAGCAAAAAATCCCGTTTTTCTCTGTAAAATTTCGCCAGATCAAGATAGTAATCGTCGCTACAAGCCATCATGACGGCTGCGGCCTCCTGCAGAGGAGCTGGGGCACCGACGGTCAGAAAATCATGAATTTTACGAATTCCCGAAGTAATTTCAGGAGCCGCCAGACAATAACCGATACGCCAACCGGTAACGCTGTAGGTCTTAGAGATCCCATTGATAGTGATCGTGCGTTCAGCCATCCCCGGCAAGGTTGCCAGCGGCAGATGCCGGGCTCCGTCATAGAGTACATGTTCATAAATCTCATCGGTAATCGCCAAGACATCATGGCGACAACAGAGTTCGGCGATAATCTCTAATTCGGCCTGCGAAAAGACCTTACCGGTGGGATTATGCGGCGTATTTATAATAATCGCTCGGGTTTTCTCCGTAAAAGCTGATTCAAGTTCGGCCCGGTCAAAGTTCCAATCCGGGGCGTTGAGTTGCACATAGCGGGGCACGGCGTCGCAGATAATCGCATCAGGCCCATAATTTTCATAAAACGGGGCAAAGATTATCACCTCATCACCGGGATCAACCACCGCTAACAAGGCTGAGATCATCGCTTCGGTAGCCCCACAGGTAACCGTAATTTCAGTTTCGCTATCGATCTCCATATCATAAAAGGCCCGCATTTTCTTAACGATTGCGTCCCGCAGAGAAGCCGATCCCCAAGTAATAGCATACTGATTAACATCTGCCATCACCGCCTTGCAGGCCGCCTCTTTAATGATTTGAGGGGCGGGAAAATCGGGAAACCCCTGACTTAAATTAACCCCGTCATACTCACGACAGAGACGAGTCATACCGCGAATCACCGATTCTCCGAAAAGTTGCGCTTTAAGGGATTCTCTATTTTTCATCGACATACCTTCCTCGTTAACAGCAAGATTATTTTTCTCTACCTGAACCCGACAGAGCCGTAGCCAAAACCATGAACAGAGGGCAAGCATTTTACTACCCACTACCTACCGGTTTTAACTTAACCTTCTCGCAAAAGAAAGTTCAATTTGATGATCTATGAATTTATTTAAAGTCGGCACTATCAGGTATGTTCGGCACAATCCTTGATTTTTTGCGATTAAATTCCGGATAGTGTTCCTTCAAGCATTTGTCGCAGATACTATGGCTGAATTGAACTTGAGAATGTTCAGAAATGTATTTTTCAAGTTGATTCCAATAGCCCTTATCATCACGGATTTCCTTGCAATGCATGCATATTGGCAAAATACCTTCAAGGGTATTGATCTCTTCTATTGCCTTCTCCAGCGCAACGATAATCTCCTCTTTTTCCCCTTCTGCTTTTTTACGTTGTTTTATTTCAAAGATTAATTCATCTCTGGAGGCCATCGTGTTTTGAAGATTTTCCGCCATGTTATTAAATGATTGTGCCAAAGAGCCAATCTCATCACCAGAAAGTACCTCGGCTCTTGTATCAAGGCGGCCTTCACCTATAACTTGCGCAGTGCCTGCTAATTTCACTATGGGATTGGCAACCCATTTTCCCAAAAGCAACGAAACAAAAGCGGATAATATAGTGACAAAAATTCCAACAATTATGATTAGTGCAGTGGTTCGGTTAACGGTCTCGTTTGCTTCTTCTTCATTAACAGATACAACAACATGCCAACCTTCACCTAGATTCCCTTTAATATGATCAATAGATTCCTTACTGCCTCCAAAACCAAATTTTTCTGATCCCATAGTTATTTGAATTGGAGAAAAAGCAACAAACCGATCGTCGCTACTGTCTGCGAAAATTGAGGTACAGTCTTCTTTTTTACGCAACTGATCTTTGCAAGCCTCGTTCACACTGGCAGATAGAGGTTTAATGCCCTGTTCGGCTACTATTAACCCACCGGTGCGTACTATTCTTGATTTTCCAACGTTACGTTGGTTGAAGGTCTGAATGGCACCCGTCAAGGGCCCCATAACATTCACATTGCTTTTTAAAATTCCAATAATTTCATTATTATTCATTATGGGAATAACCACTCCAAGAACATACCCTCCAACACTGGTGTCAAAACCACGATCATCCAGAAAAATTCTGCCTTTGCCATCATTAAAGCCCGCTACCCACCAGTATTTATGGGCATGAGCCAGAGTTGTAAGTTTTCCAGTCGTGGCGATCATGACACCATAACGGTTGGTAAGAAATATTTCTCCGTACTCTCCAGGAATAACTATCCGCTGTTGTTTAAGGTATTCAGCGACCGGGTTAGCCATGTGATCCTGGATAAAAGGATTGTTGATATCAGCGGTACTCTTCCATTGCTGGTTGAGTCGATCAACCTCTTGTATTCTTTGAACATCTGAAAATGCGGCAAATTCAGCATTGCTTTTCAGCAAAGCGTCCTTGATAAGAGGTGAAGAGGAAAGAGTACTGGCAATTCTTGCTTTCTCGGTAAGGCAGGATCCCACATGCAGAGCAACTTCTTGAGAGACGTTCAGCATTCTTTGCAACTCTTTAGCTTGAAAAACCCTTTGACTGTACATGTCATACCCCCCTGATAGCAGAAGCAATATGACAAGCCCAAAAAAAGTCATTATGATGGAAGCTTTATTTTGTAGTTTCATCGTTCTCTCCGGATTTCTCAGAAGATTTAGTCAATACTTCATGATACCGTGGAAGATTTTGAGCAGGAAAAGATGGGGTCAAATCTTTTCCTTTAACAGCTATAAGTGGTAAACAGATATCCCAGGCAACCTCAACTTCCCCGCCAGGTATCGTTAATTTACCATATCTATTTCACCGTCAAAAAAATCAGATATTCAACATTGCCTTTCTGACCAAGCACCGGGGAGGTGATTGTCTGACGATGGAAAAAGCCATGCTCTTTGGCAAAATTGCAAACCTTATCAAGTGCGGCCTGGCGTTTCTCCTCATCACGAACTATTCCACCTTTGCCGACCTCCCCTTTACCGACCTCAAACTGGGGCTTCACCAAGGCGATAACCGGCGCTCCCGGCTCTAACAGTTGAGACACTACCGGCAAGACCTTGGTCAGCGAAATAAAGGAGAGATCCATCACTGCAAGTTCAAGAGGATCATTGAAATCAGCTTTAACCGAGTTACGGATATTGGTACGTTCCATCACAACCATCCGTTCATCACTGCGCAGCGACCAGGCCAGTTGTCCATAACCGACATCCAGAGCATAAACCCGTCGAGCCCCGCGCTGAAGCAGGCAATCACTGAAACCGCCAGTGGAGGCACCAATATCAATTGCCACCAGGCCATTCACATCAACCTGAAAAGCCTTCAGAGCAGCCTCAAGTTTAAGCCCACCGCGGCCGACAAAAGGGATATCATTTCCTTTTAATCTGATCTCAGCACGGCTGTCGACACGGCTGCCAGCTTTTTCTACCAAGTGCTCACCGCAGACAACTTTTCCGGCTAAAATCAGGGCTCCGGCCCGTTCACGACTGGCGGCCAGACCGCGTTTAACCAGAAGAGTATCAATTCGTTCTTTGCTCACGATTAATCTTGCAGAACTTTATTCATCTCTATAACCAGCTCATCGACGTCAATACCGTGGGCCGCTGCGCCCTCTTCAACGGTTTCAAACATTGAAGCAGCACACCCTAAACAAGCCATACCTTTGTCCGCAAAAACTTCCGCAGCTTTCGGATATTTGGTCAACAGATCACGAATCGGAGTTTCTTTAGAAACGCTCATAATAAATCTCCTTTAATTCTATCTTGGCCCAGCGCTGTCCGGTCAGGTAATTGCAACCCGGAATATCGGGTAATTTTCTTCCACTTCTTACGCAAAATTTTTGTTTTTCCAACGCTCATTACGCCAAAATTGCGAAACTCACTCGTACCTCGCTCAGACAGTCGCAATTTTTTGGCTCCATTTGCTGGGAAAAACAACAAAATTTTGCGAGACGTTATACCCCAAGGGCACTTCTTCACTATTGCTCAGGGCGCAAAAACAACCCGATATCCCTAGATTTTTAGCAATGCAAGTTTTTAACCGGGCTGCACTGATCTTGGCCACAAAAAGTCACGAAAAAACTACATTACAATTAAACTCGCGCTACAATCTCGTACTCTTCCCATTGATAGTGATCAATCTTTTTAAGAGTGATCTTCTTACGCATTGCATATTCAAGGTTATCGAGAGAGAGGCCTTCGTTATCATAGATAAAGTCAGCCAGTTCAGCATTGACCATGACCACAAGTTCTTTGACATCGGAATCATAGCCGTAACTTTTCAGCTCCCTGACAATCTCGTAAGTAACCGTTGATTTGGATTTGACAATCCCGCGGCCTTCACAATAGGGACAGGGATCACACAACATCCGGGAGATACTGTTACGAACCCGCTCACGGGTCATCTCAACCAGACCAAGTTCAGATATCTTTAGAACATTAGATTTAGCCTTATCCCGCTTCAAGGCCTCTTCAAGCGCGACATTAACCCGTTCACGATGGTTTTTGGTCTCCATATCGATGAAATCAATAATGATGATACCGCCAATATTGCGCAAACGCAGCTGAAAAGCGATCTCCTTGGCAGCTTCAAGGTTGGTTTTAAGGATTGTATCTTCAAGATTTTTCTTACCGACAAAACGACCTGTATTAACATCGATCGCAGTCAGAGCCTCGGTCGCTTCTATAACAATATAGCCGCCTGACTTAAGCCAAACCTTTTCTTCCAAGGCTTTATTGACCTCGATCTCGATATCGTAGGCCTGGAAAATTGGCTGAATCCCGGTATAGCGTTCAATTTCGCAATGAAGATCAGGGAAATAACTGGCGATAAAACCCTTGAGATCATGGTAACAGTCATCGGAATCAACCACCAGACGATCGATCTCATCAGAGTAAAGATCCCGGATAATTCGTTGCACCAACCTTAAGTCCTGATAGACCAAATTAAGCGACTTGGTCTTCTCTTTTTTCTGTTTGATATTTTCCCAGAGTTTGCACAGAAATTTCAGATCATGATGCAAAGCCCCATCTTCCTTACCTTCACTTACGGTACGAACGATCAACCCCATTCCTTCAGGTTTGATCGCACTCACCAGATCCTTGAGGCGTTGCCGCTCCTCCTCATCTTCTATTTTACGTGAGATACCAACATGATCAACCGTCGGCAGCAAAACCAGATAGCGGCCCGGCAACGAATTGTAAGTAGTCACCCGCGCCCCTTTACTACCCATCGGCTCCCTTGAAACTTGAACCAGAATATCCTGACCCTCTTGCAGAAGATCATCAATATGAGGGGCCGGTAGAGCCTCATCAAGTTCGTCTTCAGCCAGAGCAAACTCCTCATCGACGACAACATTTTCTTCATCCGCCAAAAAGGGAGTTAGATCCTCTTCACTACGAACGTCAGCGACATAGAGAAAGGCGGCTTTATCAAGACCAATATCGACAAAGGCGGCGTCCATACCCGGCAGAACTTTAACAACCCTGCCATTATAGATATTACCGACAATTCCTAAGCCCCGATCACGCTCATAAAAGAGCTCAGCCAGAGTCCCATTTTCAAGCAGGGCAACCCGCACTTCACCTTCAGTCACATTAATAATCAGTTCAGCTGACATTTTATTCAATCATCCTTTTTTGAAAAAAACTTCTTTATGACGCCATCAGACTTTTAACTTTGGTGATTACGACACCGGCCTCTGGACGCTTATCAAGCCCGGCCAAGCAGGCTAATATATCAAAGATGTTAGGGTTGCGTCCATCTAAAACAGCAACGCTTATCATTAACTCGCCATCTTCATTGAGCATAACTGTTTTAATGTGCGGAGCCAGGTTAACTTCCTGCAGCTTACCCTTCCTCCGCCGTTGTAAAATCAAGGGCCTCTGCCCAGCTATTACTTGACCCGCAACCAGTTCAATCTTCGGCAAAAGCGTCCGCCACTCAGACTCTTCAACTTCTTCTGTTCTAACTTGATAAACACAGCCCGAAAGGCGACGGTCAATCGCTGCAACCCGAGCCCCAAGCTGAAAAGCGTCAATAAATTTCAGATCGGAGGGCAGGGCTTGCGGCCAACCCTGTTTGAGTTGATCAAGATCGATCGCTGCCAAGGTTCGAAATTCCATAACCTCGTGCTGACTCGCCAACCCAACTGGCAAAGCATGAACAAAAGAGACCTTGGGATGAGGATGAAAGCCCTGGGAAAAGGCCAACGGAATCTTGAGTCGCCTTAAACCCCGGATAATAACTGAGACATTTTCAAGATGGGAGAGATAAGAGAGTCTTCGCCCCCGGGAGAAAGAGAGCTGATAACGCCATTCCTGACGCTGACCATCAGCTAAAACAAGCTCCTTGGCAAACGCTTGGGGCTCTATTGCCGACGGCGCAGAGGGCTTTTCCAAAATCGGCACATTGGCCGTCACATTAACTATCCCTCGACTCGGCTGGCAGACCCCGCAACCATGACAATCGTCCAAACGACAATCTTTAGTCGTCTCCTGCTTAAAAGCCCGCTCCCGCTCACGTTCAAAAAATTTCTCACTGACCAGACAATCGATATGGCCCCATGGCTGAGGTGCGCCGGGCAAAAATTTTCGGGAGAGCAAACTTTCAAGATCAAAACCCTCTTCGCTGAAGGCCTTTTGCCAAAGCCGATAGTTGAAATGGTCACTCCAGGCATCAAATGAGCAGCCTAAACGCCGGGCTTTAATAAGCACCGGCCAAAGGCTCCGATCACCGCGACTAAAAATCCCCTCAAGAAGACTTAGACGGCTATCGTGCCATTTAAAATTAAGCCGTCGACCCGAAGCAATTTTCTTTAAGCCCTGGCGAATAATCTCCTGACGCCGTATGGTCTCTTCAAGATTGATCTGCTCCTCCCACTGAAAAGGGGTGTGCGGCTTCGGTACAAAAGTGGAGACTGAAACATTAAGTCGCTGGCGTTTATTCTTTGACAGGGCCAAAGCCAGACCACAGAGATCAACAATCCCAATCAAATCAGCATTGGCTTAACAAGTCAGGCAGATCATAAA
>DAOWIX010000116.1 GCA_030640695.1 Deltaproteobacteria bacterium
TACAAGGAGGCAATTCAACTGCTTACCAAATTCGAAGATATCACCCTGCTACAAGGAAACCAGCTTGAACGAGATCGGAAGTATCAAGTTGAAGTCCGTACCGAAATCAGGAAAGTGCGCCTCCCCTTCCACCTCGAATACCTATTTTTCTTCCTCTCAGCCTGGGATCGCAAGAGCAATAACTACACCATCGATATCCCTGAACGCCTGATCAACGAAACCACCACGAGATAACTTTGCCCTCCATCCTCCCTACAACCAGTCAGGAAATCAGCCACCTCGCCAACAAAGACCGCAAACGTCGACGGCGAGAGATAATCATTATCTGCATCCTGACGATCATTATTGCCGCCCTCTTCTACATCGAGATGAATCTGCCCAACCTGCCGACGGATCTCCCAATCCTCGGCAACGTCATTGTTTTCGCCCTCATCAACATCAACATAATCCTCCTGCTTCTGTTGATTTTTCTAATTCTGCGTAACCTCATCAAACTCCTCTTGCAGAGAAAACGCAAGATCGTCGGTTTTCGCCTGCGGACCAAACTGGTTGTCGCTTTCATCTCACTTTCACTCTTTCCCACAATCCTTCTCTTTGTCGCCGCCACCGGTTTCATTCGCTTCAGCCTTGACAACTGGTTTTCGACCAATTTCGAAGCTTCCCTTGACGCTTCCCTGATTGTCGCCCAGGAGTATTACGACAACCTACGGAACCAAAACCAGACTTTTGCCGCTGCCATTGCCACCGAAACTACTCGCAAAGGACTCCTAATCGGCGAACAGGAAAACCTTGCCCAAACCCTTGTCGAACTGAAACGTGCGGAATTTTCGCTTGATGCAATCGCCATAATCCCACAACCCGGACCTGCTCTTGCGTGCGCTCTCAGCCTGAGCGACAAGCTCAGCAAGGAACACTTTCAAGCCGGCATCGACTTAGGCAACCGCCCCCCACCCAAAGATCGCGTGGTACCATTAAATAATGGCGCAGTCATGGTACAAGGTTGGGCTCCAATATTTTCGGTCTGGCAGGGTGATGAGGTTATCGCTCTGGTGGTCACGGTAAAATTCATACCCGCCAAGCTCGCCCTGCAGATGCAGAGCATTTCGGAGAGGTATACCGCTTACAAAGAAGCCAAGAACTTGGAACTCTACATCAAGAGCAACTACATTTTAACCTTTGTTCTGATTACGGCCTTGATCACTTTTATATCAATCTGGTTTGGCTTCTACCTGGCCAAAGACATTACTGCACCGGTGCATGAATTAGCCCTGGCAACCCGGGAGATTGCCGGTGGCAACCTCGATTTCAGTATCGACATGGTCGCCAGCGACGAACTCGGAATCCTCGTTGATTCATTCAACAGCATGACCGAAAAACTCCTCAAGAGCCGCGAAGAGAGCGAAATTGCCCATCAAGAGATGAGCCGCATCAGCCTGGAACATGCCCAAAGACGTCGCTACATTGAAATCATCCTCGAAAATATCAATACTGGAGTCATCGCCATTGACCGCAGCGGTCGCATCACCACCATTAACCGAGCTGCGGAAAAGATCTTTGCCCTCTCGGCAGAAGCGGTGCAGGGTAAAAATTACCGTGACATATTCCATCAGGAGCTCATCCAGAAAATTCGTCAATACCTGAAAGAGAGCCAGAACGACCCTCAAAAAGAGAGCAGTATCGAATTGACCATTCCTGACCACAACCGCTATATTGCGGTCCACTTTAGTCCATTTTACGGTGAATCTGAAACCTACACCGGCATGCTGGTTCTGATCAATGACATGACCGAGCTGGTCAAGGCCCAAAAAACTGTCGCCTGGCGTGAGGTCGCCCGCCGCATCGCCCATGAAATTAAAAACCCTTTAACCCCGATCGCTCTCTCAGCCCAACGAATTCAACGCAAATACAGCGGCTTGACCGAAGAGGGCGACCATGTTTTAAAAGATTGCACAACCACCATTGTCCGCCAGGTCAACGACTTAAAATCATTGGTTAACGAGTTTTCCAGCTTCGCCCGCATGCCCCAGGCCAACCCCACACTGCAGAACTTGAACCTGATCATCGAAGAGTCACTCATTCTTTACCGCCAGAGCCACAACCGGATCAAGTTCACATTTGAACCGGACTTAAGAATCACCGATTTCCATCTCGACCAAGAACAGATCAAGCGGGTCATGACTAATCTCGTCGACAACGCTCTGGCGGCAATCCAGAAAATTGACGACGGTCATATCTGGATTGCCACCAGACTTGACAAAAGTTTGGAAATGGTTATTATCGAACTCAATGATAATGGCCCGGGAATCGACGAAAAAACCCAGGCCCGTCTTTTTGAACCCTATTTTTCCACCAAAAAGAGAGGAACCGGCCTCGGTTTAACAATCGTCAAAACCATCATCAACGACCATCGGGGCTTTATTCGAGTGCGGGAGAACCATCTCAAGGGTACCTGCTTCGTAATTGAGTTACCCATCATAAAAAACATATGAAAAAAACTATACTCATCATCGATGACGAACCCGCGATCCGCCAATCAATGAGTGACATTTTCAGCGACGAAGGCTATACCGTCATCTGCGCCGAAGACGGCAGCCAAGCTTTGAGCTTGCTTGAAAAAGAGACCCCCGACCTGATGTTTCTTGATATCTGGCTCCCGGACAGTGACGGCTTAAAGCTTTTACCGGGACTTAAAAAGGAGCACCCTCAAGTTCCCATCATCATGATCTCCGGTCACGGTACTATTGAAACTGCCGTCCAGGCAACCAAGATGGGCGCCTTTGATTTTATTGAAAAACCCCTTTCACTGGACAAGCTGGTGATTACCGCCAGTAACGCCTTAACCATCTCCCGCCTCCAGGAGGAGAATGTTCGCCTTAAGGAGATGTATAGTGAAAATCGCCTGATCGGTAACTGCAAAAGCATTAACCGACTTAAGGAGCAGATCAGAATTATAGCTCCGACCGATGGCTGGGTTCTGGTGATCGGCGAGAACGGCACCGGCAAAGAACTTGTAGCCCGGGAGATTCATCGTTTAAGTAGCCGCCACGAACGCCCTTTCGTTGACGTCAACTGCGCCGCCATCCCCGACAACCTGATTGAATCGGAACTTTTCGGCTATGAAAAAGGCGCCTTCACCGGGGCTGATCGGCGACAAAAAGGAAAATTTGAGCAGAGTCATGAGGGCACCATTTTCCTCGATGAGATTGGCGACATGAGCCTTAACACCCAGGCCAAAATACTCCGAGTCCTACAGGAGAAAGCCTTTACCCGTTTAGGAAGCAGCAACAGTATCCCCATTGATGTCCGCATCATCGCCGCCACCAACAAAGATCTCGAAGAAGAGATCGCCCAAGGAAATTTTCGCCAGGATCTTTTTTACCGCCTCAACGTTCTGCCGATCCAAGTTCCACCTTTAAGAAATCGCAGTGAAGACATCCCCATACTGGCTGAAAGCTTTCTCAGCAACTACTACAACAACCATGGCGGCACCTTCAAACATCTGGCCCCCGAGGTTATCAACCAACTCAAAAGCTACCACTGGCCCGGTAACGTTCGTGAGCTCAAAAATCTGATGGAACGACTCTCCATCATGTGCGCCACCGAACTCGTCAAGATCAATGACCTACCTCCCTACCTGAGAACAGGGGGGCAGTTAGCCTGCGACCCTCAAGACAATCTATTATGGAATAACCTTCTTGAATCCAACTCCTTCACCGAGGCCGTTAAAAATTTTGAAAAACTCTATCTAACCAACAAACTCCATCAGAACGACTGGAATATTTCAAAAACAGCTACCCTGATCGGGGCAACCAGGCGCAACCTGCATCGCAAGATCAACGCCCTGAACATCTCACAAATGGATTGACAATGCATACTAACAACAACAACAACTATAACGCCGATGCAATTGAAGTTCTGAAAGGACTTGACCCGGTTAAACTTCGGCCGGGAATGTACACCGACACCACCCGGCCCAACCATCTCGCCCAGGAAGTTATTGACAACAGTGTCGATGAAGCAATTGCCGGGTTTGCTAATCGCCTTGATGTCACCCTCCACCATGACAACTCAATCGAGGTAAGAGACAATGGCCGGGGCATGCCGGTAGATATTCACCCCGAAGAGAAAGTGCCGGGCATTGAGTTAATTCTCACAAGACTTCATGCCGGAGCTAAATTCACGCAGAAAAACTACCAGTTCTCCGGCGGCCTGCACGGCGTCGGAGTTTCGGTCGTCAACGCCCTTTCCGAACGTCTTGAAGTAGAAGTCCGCCGTGATGGTGGTCGTTTCATCTGTGCCTACGCGAATGGCGAGGCAACCGAACCGTTAACCAGAACGGAAAATATCGGCCGCCGCAACTCGGGCACCAGCATCCACTTCTGGCCCAATCCGAAATATTTTGATTCCGTAAAATTCTCCGCCACTAAACTGGTTCACGCCCTGCGTGCCAAAGCCGTCCTCTGTCCAGGCCTGCAAGACAGTTTTAAAGACGATGTCAACAACGAGACTTACGAATGGCACTTCATCGACGGTCTTTCCGACTATCTCAAACAGAGTCTAGGCAGCTCCCTACAGTTACCAACCCCACCCTTTACCCATAAATTCAAAGGTGAGTATGAAAGTGTTAGCTGGGCTCTCTCCTGGCTACCCGAGGGGGGCGAACTGATTAACGAAAGCTATGTCAACCTGATCCCTACCTCACAAGGTGGCACCCATGTAAACGGCCTGCGTAGCGGACTCCTGACCGCCTTGAAAGAGTTTTGCGATTTCCGTAACCTCCTACCCCGAGGCGTCAAACTCTCTCCCGAAGACAGCTGGGAAAATTGCTGCTACATCATCTCTTTAAAGATGCCGGAACCACAATTTTCAGGTCAGACCAAAGAGCGCCTCACTTCGAGAGAGAGCGCCTCATTTATCTCCGGAGTCGTCAAGGACTCTTTCAGTCTATGGCTCAATGAACATCCAGCCATAGGGGAAGAGCTCGCCACCCTGGTCATCACCAATGCCCAAAAACGCCAACGAGCAGCCAAAAAAGTTGAACGCAAAAAAATCACCAACGGCCCGGCCCTGCCTGGAAAATTGGCTGACTGCGTCAGTCAGGATCCGGCTTTAAGTGAGCTTTTTCTAGTCGAGGGAGACTCCGCCGGAGGTTCCGCAAAGCAGGCTAGAGATCGCAATTTCCAAGCGGTCATGCCTTTGCGGGGCAAAATTCTTAACACTTGGGAGAGTGATGTTGAAATCATCATGGCTTCCAAGGAAATTCACGACATCTCAGCGGCTATCGGAGTCGACCCGGGCTCATCCAGACTCGACGATCTCCGCTACAGCAAGATCTGCGTCTTAGCCGACGCCGACTCCGACGGACTCCATATCGCGACTCTGATCTGCGCCCTTTTCCTGCGACATTTTAAACCACTGGTAACTGCCGGACATCTTTACATTGCCATGCCTCCGCTCTACCGTATAGACCGAGGCAAAGAGGTCTACTACGCTCTTGATGAAGCGGAAAAAAATGGACTTCTAGATCGTCTAAAAGGTGAAAAAAAGGCTGGCAAGATAAACCTACAAAGGTTCAAAGGCTTAGGCGAGATGAATCCCTTACAGCTGCGAGAAACCACCATGGCCTCAGAAACCCGACGCCTGGTGCGCCTGAACCTAGATCATGAAGAAGAAGATTTCAAGGTCATGGATATGATGCTGGCCAAAAAAAGATCCGGTGACCGACGACAGTGGCTGGAGAACAAAGGCTGCTTGACAGAAGGATGAACTAAGTGATTTTAACAAGAGCACTCAATAATTGTGTTTTTGTAACTATTCAGCGTAAGTAAAAAAGTGTCAAATATTGATATTTTTAGCAAATTCTGGGGACACAACCTGATTCTCCGAAGGAAATCGGGATTGTGTACCCTGAATTTGCGGGTTGGCTGAATAGTTACGTGTTTTTTTGAATTTAATAAAATTCGTGTGGAGTTGTCAGTGCCCAGTCGCCAGTGCTTTACTGACGACTGACCACTGACGACTGACAACAGGACATCATGACTCAAGATACCCAGACCATTATGAACGAGTGCGAAAGCCAATTTCTCGGCCAATTCACTGAGAAGGCTTATCTCGAATATGCCATGTACGTCATCCTTGACCGGGCCCTGCCCAATATTGGTGATGGCCTTAAACCGGTTCAACGACGGATTGTCTACGCGATGTCGGAACTGGGCTTAAAAGCGGGTGCCAAATACAAGAAATCAGCCCGTACCGTCGGTGATGTTTTAGGCAAATTTCACCCCCACGGCGACTCCGCCTGCTACGAAGCCATGGTTTTGATGGCCCAGCCTTTCACCTACCGTTACCCCCTGGTTGACGGGCAGGGCAACTGGGGAGCCCCTGATGACCCAAAATCTTTTGCCGCAATGCGCTATACTGAGTCTCGGCTTTCACCCTATGCCAATCTGCTTTTAAGTGAACTGGCCCAAGGCACGGTTGAGTGGGGCGATAACTTTGACGGCACTCTCAAGGAACCAAAACTTTTACCAGCCCGCCTCCCCAACATTCTCTTAAATGGCAGTACCGGAATAGCGGTCGGCATGGCAACTGACATTCCACCGCACAATTTGAGTGAAGTCGCTACGGCTTGCATCCACCTGCTCGACCATCCCGAAGCGACAACCGCTGAACTCTGCAAATTCATCATGGGGCCTGACTTCCCCTCTCATGCCGAGATCATCACACCCCGTCAGGAGATCATAAAAATCTACGAAAAAGGCAACGGCTCCTTGAAAATGCGGGCTGTCTACCAAAAGGAAGAGAATGACATCGTTATTACAGCCCTGCCCCACCAGGCTTCAGGAGCCCGGGTCATGGAGCAGATTGCGGCCCAGATGCAAGCCAAAAAATTGCCCATGGTTGCCGATTTAAGGGATGAATCAGACCATGAAGAGCCAGTTCGCTTAGTCATAATTCCCCGCTCGAACCGAATTGACGTCGAACTTTTAATGGCTCACCTTTTTGCCACTACCGATCTTGAAAAAAACTATCGAGTCAACCTCAACCTGATTGCTCTAAACGGACGCCCCCGCGTCATGGGCCTCTCCGAGCTGCTCAACGAATGGCTAACTTTCCGCACTGATGTGGTACGCCGCCGTCTCAACTTTCGCCTAGAGAAGGTTCTTGCCCGCCTGCATATTCTGGCCGGTTTACTGGTCGCCGTTCTAAATCTTGATGAAGTCATTGAAATCATACGCAACAATGACCGACCCAAGCCCATACTTATTGAGCGGTTCACCTTAAGCGAAGAGCAAGCCGAAGCAATTTTGGAACTCAAGCTGCGCCATCTGGCTAAACTTGAAGAGATGAAAATCAGAGGTGAAGAGGGAGAGCTGGAAAAAGAGCGCAAAAGTCTGGAAGATATCCTCGCTTCAAGCCGTAAGCTTAAAAGCCTGATCCGTAAAGAGATAAAAGCCGACGCTAAACGCTATGGCGATGAACGCCGTTCGCCAACCGTCACCCGCAGTGAAGCCCAGGCCTTAAGCACAACCGACCTGCTGCCAACCGAAGCAATCACAGTCATTATCTCCGACAAAGGTTGGGTCAGAGCTGCCAAAGGACATGACATTGACCCTGAAAAGATCAACTACCGGGCCGGGGACAGTTTCAAAACATCCGTACCTGGACGCAGTAACCAAGCAGTCATATTCCTAGCTACTAATGGCCGCTGCTACACCCTTGCATCCCACACCCTGCCTTCGGCCCGGAGCCACGGAGAACCTTTAAGCGGACGCCTACAGCTTGAAAACGAAAGTCCCATCGAACATCTACTGATGGGAGAGGCGGATGAACTTTTCCTGCTGGCATCCGACAACGGTTATGGCTTTATCACCCATCTGGGTGAATTACTCAGCAAAAACCGCAATGGCAAAGCAATTCTGACTCTCCCAACCTCAGCTCTGCCGTTACCACCCTTACGTTTAAAAAACCTGCAGGAGGAGCAATTGGCCGCTCTGAGCAGTAGCGGTCGCATGATTATTTTCCCACTATCGCAGCTCCCGCTTATGGCCCGGGGAAAAGGCAACAAGATCATAAGTCTCAATCCAGGCAGCAACCAGTCCGAAACCGAAACCTTAAAAAACATCGTCATTCTGCCAGCCAATGCCGCGTTAAGAATTCACGCCGGACGTCGCCACTTAACCCTCAAGAAAGATAGCCTTAATGACTATTTCAGCAACCGGGGACGCCGCGGCAAGATGCTGCCCCGCGGCCTGCAGAAAGCCGACAGGATCGAGGTTATCAAGGAGAGCAATCAAGAGTAATTGTTAGCAAACACTGCCACTGGCATAAACCGAACTTCGGTTTTTACCCAATCTTTTACTGGTATAAAGGGCTGCATCGGCTTTACGCAGTACTCCCGCCAGCTCTTTGTCATGCTCAGGAAAAGCGGCAATCCCGATACTCGTTTTAATGGCCACCCGATCCCCCTCCAAACCGGTTTCCAGCAAACTACCTTCAAGGCACTGACGCACCCTTTCAGCCGTCGCCAAAGCCTCACTCGAAATTGTCTCCGGCAACATAACAACAAATTCATCGCCACCATAGCGGGCCACAACATCACTGGCCCGCAGACTCGCCTTGATCTTTCTCCCCATAGCCTGGATCAGTTGACTGCCGACCTGATGACCAAATCTGTCATTAACCTTCTTCAAGTTATCGGCATCAAGCATCATCACGGAAAAAGGCCGCTCATAGCGGGCCGCTCGCTCAAACTCCTGTTCAGCAAAATCGGAAAACATGCGCATATTCCAGAGCTGAGTAAGTGAATCAGTATGTGCTAACTCTGCCAGTTTGAGCTGGCCGACCTCCGCCTCATAAGCCAGCATCGCCGCCAGATAGGCAACCAGCCAGAAAGGAAAAAGTTGAAGAAGGTGAAGTCGTGCCTGATTGACCCCCATACTCTCAAGAGTCTCTGGGGCGAAGGTCATAAACATATATATAACGGTGATCACAGACGCATGTAACAATGTCGACTTCAAGCCTAAAGTGGTGGCCGAAACAATTATAACCAACAGATAAAGACTCAACAAAGGACTGGTGATACGCCCGCTGTGCCAAACAACATAGGAGACCACAGCTGTCATGATCAAAGCTTCGAGCCAGGTTTTCCAACGCCCATTAAAATGCTGCAGACCAAAATAATGAAAAACCAGGACAACTCCCGTAAACAGTAACATGACACAGACCACACCTGACCTGTCCGTCAAGATAGCGTCAGGGATAACCGCATAAAAAAGCACCACGGCAATCAGAAGCCATTCGACCTGGGCAATGGTTGTATCAAAACCCCGACGACGATTTTTTTCGAGATCATTATAAAGATGATCACCAAGGAGTAGAGTACGACTCTGTTTTTTCTTCATAATATTACTTCTATAACTAGTGTCCAGCAAACTTCTTGCCCTAGAAGTTTTGGGTGTTTTTGGAGCGTCTCGAAATCGTCACCTACAGCTACCATTGATTGCTATTTTAAGTCAACCAAGAGAATCCAACCCTACCATAACTCACTCTTCTCTCCAGCCACCACAAGCCTCTTCGCAAATTAAAAAATATTTTCCGGCGGTTAATTTTAGAAGCGGACTTTACTGGACTTGAAACTCCTAAAAGACTATAATTAATTATTACGCTCACGTTCATGGGATTAGCAACAACATCTCTCTTAAGGAGACCACAACATGTTAATTAATTGGGCCTATCTGCGCAAAGGTTGAACTTCCTGTAAAAAAGCCCAGGAGTTCCTGGAAAACCATGATCTTAAGATCACGCAAACCGTTGATGCCCGCAAAGAAAAGATAGCCGATGATAAAGCTTGGGAGATCCTCTCGAAAGCCTCCGAGATAGCTGTTGCCAAAGGAAAAAAAGAGCTCCACTTCACCTCAACCGCTAAAAACAGAGCTGACATTCTCAAAGCTGTCATGGGTCCGAGCGGCAACCTCCGGGCCCCGACCTTAAAAATAGGCGACAACTTTTTGGTCGGCTTTAACTTGGAACTATATCAATCAATCCTTTTGAACGCCCGGTCTTGATGCGGGGACATGCCTCCAGACCGGGCGTTAGCCCGTGGCGGGCTGAGACTGCGCCTGAGCGAAGCGAGGAAGTGCCCTTGGGGTATCCGTCCTCGAAGGGGGCGAAGCAATGTTCGCCGCTATCCTCTGCAACTTAACTCGTGAACTGTGGACACCTGACTATTTATTTTCATTTTTAATGGACGATCAGAGTTTAGAGATTATAACCGCTATCTTAGCGAGGCGTCTACCTGGAACTTTCATAACCAAGGTTCACCAGATGACCCCCTACCATCTCCTCCTGCGCCTGCGTGGAGGGGGACAAAGCGGCGAACAACGCCTGATGATCTCGGTCGCTCCAATGGAGCCTGGCCTGCACTTGACCAGCCGGCGTTATCTCAATCCTCCCCGACCATTACGCTTCTGCGCCTATCTTCGCCACCATCTACAAGGGGCAAAAATCAGAGCCCTCGAAAAGGTAGATAATGATCGTATTGTTATAATCAGAACAATACGCAAAGATGATGAAAAACAGCTGATCATAGAACTTACCGGCAAGCGCAGTAATGCCATTTTATGCCAGGGGCTCGAGATGCGAGTTGGAGCCCGGATGTTTGAGTCCGCGACAGACCAACGCTTTAAACCGGGCACCGCATACTGCTTGCCGGAAGCACCAACAAACAGTACTAAAAAAAACTCTTCTTTTCTCCTGGGCGAGATCATCGATCAAAAACAGGTCTCCGAGATCTTAAGCGATGAGTTGCTGCAAGATGAGTTGCTGCATGGTTACGACGACTGGTTTTTCCCTCGCTATCTGCAGCACTACGGCAATCGGGAGATAAAACGTCTGGAGAAGGCCCTACGCCAACATGGCAAGCGCCTGCAAAAAAGAAGAAAACGTCTTCTCGCAGAGAGCAATGATAAAGAGAGTCACATAAATGACAGCCATCTTGGAGATCTTCTGAAAGGTGCCCTTCACCAGCTAGAGAGAGGAGCCAAGTCGATAAAATTGACCAACTACTGGTCGCCCACTCTCGAAGAGGTGGAGATCATTCTTAATCCAGCTTTGAGCCCTCTGGCCAACCTCGAGAAATATTATAAAAATGCAAAAAAAGCCAAGCGCGGCTTAAAGCTTATTGAAAAACGCCTGCAAGAGACTCAGCGAGAAGAAGAGTATTGTGAAGAACTACTCTTCCAATTTGAAGGGCTAAAAAACAATCCCGACCACATCGCTTCCGACGAGGAGCAGAAGCTCCTTGAGCTGGCCTCTGATCTGGCCGAGAGAAAGGGCCGACAGCAAGTCCCCGAAAAGAGCCAAAAGCGAAAAAAAAGAGTTGAAAAACCCGACAAACAGCATCATCAGGGAGTGGAACGTACAACCGGAATTGACGGCGGCATCATCTATATCGGCCGCAACGTCTTAGGCAACGAAAATATCTACCGCTACTTAAGCGCCCCCGAAGACCTCTGGTTTCACACCCGTAACCGGCCCGGCGCTCACATTCTTTTAAAGACAGCTCCGGGCTCGATGGGCAGTGAAAAAGAGCAGTTCCAAGCCGCCACCTTGGCCGCCGCCAACTCCCGGGCCAAAGATGAGAGTCAAGTCGAGGTGACCATGATTCATGTAAAGTACCTGCGTAAACCTAAAGGCGGCCGCCCCGGTCAACTATTACTGGCCGGCCCCCAACAGACCCTGACGGTCAACCCGAATAGACCGGAGGATAGAAGATCATGACTGAACCCGTCAACCCAATTCGCAACCAATTTATTGAAGAGCTGAAAACCTCAGGCTTCACTAGCAAACAGATCATTGTAGCCGATGAGTCACGAGCCTGTTACGGCTATGACGCAACTCGTCAGAGCGCCGACCCGATGCTCGTCCTACTACCTGAAAACGGCCCCCAAGTTGAAACCGCCCTAAGGCTGGCGGCTAAAAAAGAACTCAAAATCTTTCCCCGCGGTGCCGCCAGCGGCATGTCGGGAGGTTCCATTCCGAGCAGCGATGGTATAATTATATCTTTAACCAGAATGAAACGAATTCTTGAAATCGACCAGGAAAATATGATCGCCACAGTTGAACCGGGCGTCGTCACCGGCGAACTCCAGGAGGAGGTCAGTCGGCTGGGGCTTTTCTATCCACCCGACCCCGCCAGTCTCGCCTTCTCAACTATCGGCGGCAATGTCGCCGAAAATGCCGGGGGCCCACGCGCCGTCAAATATGGGGTCACCGCCGACTATGTCATGGGCCTGGAAGCGGTTCTTATCAATGGCGAGACGATCAAATGCGGCAACAAATGTATCAAGTCGGTCTCCGGTTATGATCTCACCTCGCTGCTGGTCGGTTCGGAAGGAACTTTGGCGGTGATCACTAAAATTCTTTTGAAACTGTTGCCGGCACCTGAAGCGGTTAAAACCTCACTCCTGGCTTTCCCCTCAATGACGGCCGCAGCCCACGCTATCAATAACATGTTCAAGAACCAGATAGAACCTTCAACCATTGAATTTCTCGATCACCACTCTATCAATGCTGTTCGTGATGGGCTACCTTTCACCCTGCCCAAAGAAGCTGACACAGTACTCCTGGTTGAGATCGATGGCACGACTCCCAGCGTCCTTTTGCAAAGTCAAAAACTTAAAGAGCTTTTCAAAGATGATGCGCTACTCCTGATCGAGGCCCAGAATGAAAGTGAAAGAGCTCAACTCTGGACTGCCCGACGCCGCCTTTCACCAGCCATTGCCAATCTTGCGCCCCACAAAATCAATGAAGATATTGCTGTCCCCCGGGCCGCAATCCCAGACGTTATTGCCCGTCTCGAAAAATTATCAGAAAAGATCGCTCTACCGATCGTCTGTTTTGGCCATGCCGGTGACGGCAATATCCATGTTAATGTCATGCTCGACAAAGATGATCCGGATCAGGCCCGACGAGGCCATCAAGCCATTGATGAAATTTTTACCATCACCCTTGAACTGGGTGGTACGCTTTCGGGTGAACACGGTATCGGCAACACCAAATCGGCCTACTTCGACAAAGAGTGGAGCCCGACCACTATAGCTGCCATGAAGTCCATCAAACAGGCCTTCGATCCAGACAACCGACTCAACCCCGGTAAAATCTTTCCAACTCAGGAGGATCTCCAATGCCAATAAGCCTTTACAAAGATAAAGCTATCCTCATCGTTGACGACAACAAACTGGTCCGCAAAATTATCAGCAAATACCTTGACAGTATGGGTTTTGAAGAGGTTTTTTTTGCCGAAAATGCAACCGAAGCACTGACTTTTCTTAAACAGCACCAAGTTGACCTTTTACTAACCGACATCCACATGCCCATCGTCAGTGGCTTGACCTTGCTCAAAACTATCCGCAACAGCGCCGCTTTCAAACAACTCAAGGTACTTGTCATCTCCTCTGAAAACGGGCTCGAATACATCAAAAGTGCTATAACCATGGGGATCAGCGGCTACCTTATCAAACCCATCCAACAAGCCGATCTGCAGAAAAAAATAGAGGCTGTTTTTAAACAAGAAGAGCCCTCACAAGATTCTTGAGGAATAAAACTACAATGACAACTTTCCCCTGGCAACAGGAGCTCAACAAATGCGTTAAATGCGGGGCCTGCATGGCGGTCTGCCCGATCTATCGACAAACCGGACGTGAAGAGATGGTCGCCCGCGGCAAACTAAACCTCATTGAAAGAATCAACCCTGAAGAATCAGGTTATAAAAAATCTAATGCTCAAGATGCGCTGCCACCCGGCTGGATCGAGGCAGTAGACAACTGCCTACTCTGCTGCTCTTGTGAAGAGAACTGTTCAAAAGGGGTTAAAATCACCGATATCATCGCTGATGCAAGACACTGGCAAACCGAAAAACAAGGCTTGAACCCGATCAAAAAAAGCGCCTTCTCCCTTTTAAAGAACCAGGTTTTCTCCTTGCCTAGGTTTCTCAAGGCCGGCTCCTTTTTGCAATGGCTCCTGTGGCGTCGCTTGCCCCGCCACAGCGGCCTGGTTCGTCGTCTGCCATTGCCCGGTTTTGATGATAAAACTGTTATCCCGGCCCTGCCAAAACAACATCTTGATGACTACTTAAAGAGACAACAATCAACAATGAACCTGAAACCGGTTCTCTATTTTCCCGGCTGTGCAACCCGTTATCTTTACCCCCAAATGGGCCTTGATCTGATCTATGTCCTTGCACAACTCGGTTTTCAGACAGTTATGCCGCAAGAGCTTAACTGTTGCGGCATGGTAACCTGGGGGGCCGGTGACCAGAACTCCAATCAGGAACTGCAACAACGCAATCTAGAAGTTTTTCGAAAACACTCCGAAATCAAGGAGATCGTTACCGGATGTGCCTCCTGTGGGCACGCCTTAAAGGAGTATGATGAGCTCCCCGAGGATTGTAAAATCTTAGATATCAGCGAGTTCCTCTTTCTTCATCGAGATAAACTGGAAGAGCTGGTGGGAGCTAAGAAACTCGATAAAAAGATCACCTATCACGACCCCTGCCATTTACGCAAAGGCCAAGAGATCACCAGTCAGCCGCGCTGGCTCCTTAAATTGATCGCTGGAGAAAATTTTGTCGAGATGCGGCATCCAGAACGCTGCTGTGGTGCCGGTGGCACCTTTGGCCTCTCCCACAAAGAGCTCTCAAGGGAAATCCTCGCAGAAAAGGCCCGCGATACTGATGACAGCGGTGCCGAGATTATCGCCAGCGGCTGTCCCGGATGCCTTCTGCAACTGACTGAAGGTGCGGTGGTTGCCGAGAGTAAATGGCAGGCTGAACATCCAATATCTCTTTTGGCCGATCTCTTGAGAAAGGACGTAAGATAATGGTTGAAAATCAAGCTCTGGAAATTGCAAAAATTGAAGAAGAGATCAAGTTTTTGCAAAAAAAGCTGATCATCGCCGCCCAGCAGAACCTCTCCGGAGAACGCTCAGAACTTTTGCGGATCCAGGAAGAGAAAAACCACCTGATTGAAATCATTGAGATATCACCGAACCCGGTGGTCATGTTTGAGGAAAACGGCTCCATAACCTATCTCAACCCGTCGGGCCGACGTTTTTTCGGCATAGAGAGTAACGAGGAGCTCTCAACCCTATCTTTTTCTCAGATACTCCCGAAAGAGACCTACTCTCTTATGATAAACGAGGCCTTTCCCACAGCGGCCAAAAGTGGGCAGTGGCAAGGGGAAATCAAAGTTAACTCCTCATTTGCGGATCTGATCTGCCACCTCATTCTGATTGCCCATACCGGAGACATCCAAGCGCAACAATTTTTTTCCGCCACCCTGCATGATCGTACGGCTATCCACCGGGCCACCGAAGAGGCTGATGAAGTTAATGAACAACTTGAGCTGGCAATCCAGCGGGCCAACCGCATGGCTCTCGATGCAGAACTTGCCGATGCCTCCAAAAGTGAATTTCTCGCCAACATGAGTCATGAGATCAGGACTCCGATGAATGCTATCATCGGTTTCTCTTCCTTGATGCTCGATACCCCACTTGACTACGACCAACGTGACTACTTGAATATCATCATTAAAAACGGTGAAGGACTCCTCCATATAATTAATGACATCCTCGACTACTCAAAAATTGAGGCCAACAAACTTGAACTTGAGGAGATCCCATTTCAGGTTCGCGAGACGACTGATGACCTGCTCGGGCTCCTCTCCCTTAAAACCGCTGAAAAAGGTCTATTTTTCCACTGTATTGTTGACCACCGCATCCCTGATATTTTACAGGGTGACCCGGTGCGCTTGCGTCAGATTCTAATTAATCTGGCTAATAATGCTATAAAATTTACTGAAAAAGGCGGCATTGTCATCCGCGCTTCACTTCAACAAGAAAAACCCGAGCAAGTTAAACTGCTTTTCCAGGTAACCGACACCGGTATCGGTATTCCAGAAGATCGAATCAACCGACTCTTTCAATCATTCTCGCAAGTTGACTCCTCGACAACCAGAGAGTTTGGCGGTACTGGTTTAGGACTCGCAATTTCAAAACAACTGGCAGAATTAATGGGTGGTGAGGTCGGTGTTGAAAGTCAGCTGGGGATCGGTTCTACCTTCTGGTGCACCATAGTTTTGCGCCGTGACCCTGAGTCAGTCCTTCCAGCCCAGGCAATACTTTTCCAGAAACAGCGCTTCATCCTCTTTACTCCACCCATCAACGATGCTCCGCAAAAGCAACAACTAGCCGGTCAAGTCGTCGAACAACATATTCTGGCCTTAGGGTGCGAGTTCGACAAAACAAACTCATTTACAACTCTTAACGAACACCTATATAAAGCTTATAAAGATCAAAAACCTTACACCATAATCATTACCGACCTCTCTCGGGAAAATGAATCATGCAATCTAAAAAACACTCTCCCGAATATTTTGCACCCCCAATTTACAATTGCTCTCACCTCTCAATCTCATGATTTAGCGACGGATGATTATGACGCAATCATCCCCCCCCCCATAAAAAGATCACTTTTTTATGAGCAGCTAGCCCGATGTATGGGCCATAAAATAGCAGATGAAGATATTAACGATACCTCCCAATCACAACAGGAACTTACTGAGAAACGTGAAAAGCTCCGCATACTGCTGGTAGATGACAACGTCATCAACATTAAAGTAGGCTCCAAGATGCTCTCCAAGCTGGGCGTTTCCTGCGCAACTGCCAGCAATGGAGTTGAAGCACTGGCCGCTCTTGGGGCGGCTCATTATGACCTTGTATTCATGGATATCCAGATGCCGGTAATGGACGGCTATGAAACAACCAAACAGATTCGAAGCCGTAATACAACAACAATAAACCCGAAGATAATAATTATTGCGATGACCGCGCACGCCTTAAAAAGCGACAAGGATCGCTGCTTGGCAGCCGGCATGAATGATTTTCTCACCAAACCGGTAAAGCTTGAAGCACTCAATGAAGTTTTAACTCATGCGATAGAAAAACTTCACAAGAACTCCAGCATACCTGACAACTATTTTGAAGAAGAGCTCGATTTTAACGCTGAAGAGACAGAATCCGACGATTTTTCTCAGGAGGGAGAGAACAGCTCAGCTCGAGACACAAAACTCTTTGACCGCGAGGCTTTTCTAGAAAAACTTGATGATGACATAGAGTTGTACAATGAACTGCTTAACGATTATCTCATAAGTGCTGACGGCTACATTGAAGAGATCGAAAAGGGGATAAAAGAGGAAGATTTTGATCTGATAAGAATTGCGGCCCACTCCATCAAAGGATCATCTGGAAGTATTGAAGCAAGCCAGATGCAGGCAGCAGCAGCCGACCTGGAGAAGGCGGCCAAACAACAGGATCAGTCACTGATTTGCGAGAGCCTGGAAATGATGGAGATGGAGTTTGAAATTTTAAGTGAGATCATCAAGGATGAAATTGCCGCCGAGGAGTAACTAAATCTGATGAATGGGCCGCCTGGCGCAAGGCAAGATCAGCCAGAACCATGCCTGCCATAGCTTCAACGACAGGCACGGCGCGAGGCAAGACACAGGGGTCGTGCCGACCTTTGCCCTCAAGAAGCACCTCGCGACCCTCATAATCAACTGTTTTCTGAGCTTTACCGATTGTTGGAGCAGGCTTGAAAGCGACTTCAAATTTGATTGCCTGACCGTTACTGATGCCGCCTTGAACCCCACCACTGTAATTTGTTTTAGTACTAAGTTTTCTACCGCTGGCAACAAAGAGATCATTATGTTCGGATCCAGACATGGCAGCGCAGGAAAACCCGGAACCGATCGCAAAACCTTTAGCCGCCGGTATGGAGAGCATCGCTTGTGCGAGCAGGGCGTCAAGCTTGTCGAAAACCGGTTCACCCCAACCCGCCTCAACCCCGCGACAGATACAACTTACTACACCGCCTAAAGAGTCTTGTTCAGTTGCGGCTTTTTTGATTGCTGCAGTCATGGCAGCCGCCGCTTCAAGATCGGGACAACGTACCGCCTCATGATCAACAGTTGCCCTGGTCAAGCTTGCAACCTCGTCAAAAGAGGCCTTCACCCTACCTACCTGACTGACCCAAGCCACGATTTCAACGCCAAATACGGTCTTGATAAATTGCTCAGCGACACTCCCGGCGGCAACCCGCGCCAAAGTCTCCCGGGCACTGGCCCGACCACCACCGCTTTGTGAAGCGACCCCGTATTTCATTCGGTAAGTATAGTCGGCATGCGAAGGCCGCGGCACATTTACCATGGCCCCGTAATCCCCCGGTCGTTGATTGTGGTTGCGCACTAATAACGCAATCGGCGTACCCAACGTTTTTCCATTTTCCAAGCCCGATAAAATTTCAATTTGGTCACCCTCTTGCCGTGGAGTTGTGAGAGAACTCTGACCCGGTCGACGGCGATCCAGTTGCGCCTGGATTGCGGATAAAGAGAGCTCTAAACCCGCCGGACAACCATCAACTACCGCCCCCACACCAGGTCCGTGAGATTCACCAAAAGTTGTCATTTTGAAAAGAGTGCCAAAAGTACTACTCATTGATATCACCAAAACCTTTATTTAAAACCTAGGTAGTAATTGCTATAATCTGTTGCACGATCTCTTCTACACTTTTACGGTCTACCGGGACAAGAAAATCAGCAACTTCTCGATAAAACGGTTCCCGATCATTAAGCCCGAGAAAAATTTCGTCGCTTAAATCAAGAGAACTCAAAGGTGGCCTTGACAACGAACTTTGAGGATCCTCAACAAGTCGTTCAAGAGTGGTTTCGAGATTTGCCTGCAGCCAAAAAGAGGTGCCGGTTTTTTGCAAAAGAGAGCGGTTTTCACGGGCCAGAACCACTCCACCACCAGTTGCTATAACGACCTTATCTTGTTGACAACAATCCCTTAAAACTTCAGTTTCCAACTGACGAAAAAGCTCCCACCCAGAGTTTTTGACAAACTCCGCAATAGAAACCTTAATCCGCTCTACGATAACGGCATCACTATCAACGAAAGGCCGCTGCAAAACCTCGGCCAGTTTAAGCCCGACCGCAGTTTTTCCACATCCTCGATAACCGATAAGATTGATATTATTCATAGGAAAGAAAAAACTCAGGATAAACCGGCAAAAACCGACCAATAGTCAGGAAAAGATTTTCCGACGCAATCTTCATCTTCAATCATGACTCCGGCAACCTTGAGTCCCACCAAAGAAAAGCTCATGGCAATGCGATGATCATCATAGGTCTTAATCACCGCCCCTTGCGGCTGGCCGCCGGTTACGGTAATGAAGTCGTCACCACAGTTTGCCACAATTCCCATTTTGCCCAATTCAGTCGCCACCGCCGCCAGGCGATCGCTCTCTTTGGCGCGCAGATGGGCAACATTGGTCATCACCGTCGTCCCTCTGGCAAAAGCTGCGACCACAGCCAGGGTCGGCACGAGATCGGGCATATCACCCATATCGACTTCAAGGGCCTTTAAAGAGCCGCCAATCACAGTAATACCGTCATCTTCAAAACAAACCCGGCAACCCATTTTCTCAAGAACGCGAACAAAACCTAGATCCCCTTGGACAGAATCCGCTTTGATACCATGAACTTTGATCTCAGCACCGGTGATCGCCGCCGCCGCCCAGAAATATCCA
>DAOWIX010000177.1 GCA_030640695.1 Deltaproteobacteria bacterium
GCTCCGGTTGTCTGTATCAACAGTTTCTACACCGATACCGAAGCTGAAATTGCTGCAATTAAAGCAGAGTGTGAAAAAGTCGGGGCTCGCTGTGCGACCTCCAGGCACTGGCAGTTCGGTGGTGAAGGCGCCAAAGAACTCTGTGAAGCCGTTATCTCAGCTTGTGAAGAGCCGACTGACAACTTCAAGTTCCTCTATGAAGATTCAACTCCGCTGAAAAAACGGATTGAACTGCTGGCCACTGAAGTTTATGGTGCCGACGGTGCTTCCTTCACTGATGAAGCCTTGAAAAAGATTGAGATGATCGACAATGACCCTGAACTTTCCAAACTTGGAACCTGCATGGTCAAAACCCATCTCTCCCTCTCCCACGATCCGACTTTAAAGGGTCGTCCGAAGGGTTTCATCTTCCCGATCCGCGACGTCCTCATCTATCAGGGTGCAGGTTTCTGCGTACCGCTCTCCGGTACGATTAAACTGATGCCTGGTACAGCCTCTGATCCGGCTTATCGCCGCATCGATGTTGACACCGAAACCGGTCAGGTTAAAGGTCTCTTCTAAAGAGATTTTAAACTTACCTGACACTACGCCGTAAGACCACGGCCCCAAACTGAACTTTGGGGCCGTGGTTGACAAACAAAAGAAACTGGAGTAAGACGGAAGCCCCTTTCCCGATACTCCAGCTTTTTCGTTTTAGAGATCTTTTTTTATAACGTTTTTTGACTGTACTTTAATTCACGCAGACAGTTATTAAAGCCACAAAAAGCAGACCCCCAAAACTATGCCCAATCCGATACATCAGGTAACCTTCCAGCCCAACAACCAAACCGTCGACGTTTTTCGCCACGGTGAAAATCTGCTCCGGGTGGCGATTGCTGCTGGCGTGCATATTAACGCGTCATGTGGGGGCAACGGGGGTTGTGGAAAATGTCGGGTAATTATTGACCAGGGACAACCTGAATCCGAGAAGTCAGCCAAGATCAGCCCGGAAGAGTGGGATAAGGGCTATCGCCTGGCCTGTACCACCAAAGTCGTTGATGACCTGACCGTCACGATACCGCCCGAATCACGCATCGACAACTCCGTCTTAAGAAAAGATTTAGGCCAGAAACAGCATACCCTGATGGCCCGTGACCTCAACTCGCTGGTTCAGGGCGTCAAGATCAACCCCGCCGTATTTAAATATTACATTGAGTTACCCGCCCCTACCCTCGACGACAACTTAAGCGACTTAGGTCGCCTCACGCGGGAACTTAAAAATGAACACCAACTTGAAAATATCTCCGCTGACTACTTCCTCCTGCGCCGCCTGCCCCGTCTCTTACGCGACGCCAAATGGCAAGTCACGGTTACCATAGTTTACAACCCCAAAGGCCTCAAGCTTATCGACATCGAAGCCGGGGACACTAGAGATAAAAACTACTCTATTATTATAGATATTGGCACGACCACGGTTCAAGGTCAACTCTTGAACCTTAATGCCTCACACCAAGCCGAAGAGCGCTCGGTTATCGATGACCTCGAAAGTGAGCTGCTGGTCGCCTCCGATGCTAAATATAACTCACAGGTTCGCTTTGGTGAAGATGTCATCACCCGTATTGTCTACTCGCAAAAAGGTAATGGTTTAAATGAGCTACACCGAGAAATCATCAAAGATCTTAATGAGATAATAGATAATTTGGTGAACAAGGGTGGCATTGAAAAAGATCAGATATCCCATCTGGTAGTCGCGGCAAATACCACCATGACCCAGTTTTTTCTTGAGATTGACCCCAAATACCTGCGCGAAGATCCTTATGTTCCAACCGCGAACTTTTTCCCCCCGGTTCGGGCCATCGACTTAGGCCTTAAACTGCCCGATTACGTTCACGTCTACACCTTTCCCGCAGTAGCTTCTTATGTGGGTGGAGATATTGTTGCCGGTACCTTGGGCTCAGGAATTTTTCAACGCGAAGAGCTCACCCTTTTTCTCGATGTCGGCACTAATGGCGAACTTGTTTTAGGCAACTGCGACTGGCTCGTCTGTACCTCCTGTTCTGCGGGACCGGCTTTTGAAGGCGGTGGCCTTAAATATGGCATGCGGGCTACCACGGGGGCAATTGAACAGGTTCGTATCAACCCACAAACCTACGAACCGATGTTGCTCACCATCGGCAAAGAAAAACCCCTCGGCATCTGCGGCTCCGGGGTTATCGATGCAATTGCCGAAATGCTTCTGGTCGGCCTGATTGAGCCTAACGGCAAATTTAACCAAGAACTTAATACTGACCGGGTTCGTAAAAGTGAAACCGGCTGGGAATACGTCGTCGCCAAAGCTGATCAGAGCGCCGAAGGAATTGATGATATCACCATAACTGAAGGTGATATTGACAATATTATCCGCACCAAGGGAGCCATCTACGCGGCTTGTAAAATTCTTTTAGAGAGTGTCGGCCTCACCTTTGCAGAACTCGATAGTTTTGTCATCGCCGGTGGTTTTGGTAAATATATCAACCTGGAACGAGCCATCACCATTGGTCTCTTACCCGAAATTGACGTTGAAAAATTCATGTTTGTCGGTAATGGTGCCCTCCTCGGTGAGCGCCTGGTTTCGGTTTCTCGAGAGATGATGGGTGAAGCCCAAAATATCGCTGCGATGATGACCAATATCGAGCTCGCCAATAACATGAAATTCATGGATGAATATGTGGCGGCTCAATTTCTGCCACACACCGACACTAACGCCTTTCCAAAGACCATGGAAATGCTGAAATAAAGGTATATTAATTATTATGGGAAAATCAATTGCGGTTGCCGGTAAGGGCGGCACTGGAAAAACAACCCTGATCGGTCTGATTCTACGCTGGATGGCGGAACAGGGAATAAAACCGATATTAGCCGTTGATGCCGATGCCAACGCTAACCTGGGTGAAGTCCTCGACGTCGAAGTTCCGGGCAATATTGGTGAGCTTCGCGAAGGGATGAAAACCGATGTCCCATCCGGCATGACCAAAGAAGCCTACATGGAGTATCATATCCAGAATCTCCTGGTCGAGACCGGGACCTTTGATCTTTTGACTATGGGCCGTCCCGAAGGGGCTGGTTGCTACTGTTACGCCAACGCCCTCTGTACCAAATTTATCGATTTCATGGTCAAAGAGTATGATTATGTAGTTATCGACAATGAAGCCGGAATGGAGCATTTAAGCCGTCTCTTGATGAAGGATATCGACCTCCTTTTAGTCGTCTCCGACCCCAGTCTGCGCGGCATCAGGACCGCCGGGCGGATTAAAGAGCTGGTCGAAGAGTTAAAACTCAGGGTCGGTCGCGTAGCTCTGGTTGTCAATCGCGCCATCGACGGCAAGCTCGTCGATGAAGCCTACGATTTAATCAATGAAATAGGCATCGAGTTGGCCGGGGTTATTCCCAACGATCCTTTGATTGCCAAGTTCGATCACGAAGGCAAACCAACGGTTACGATTCCAGCTGAGGCTCTCTCTTTCCAGGGAGTCGGAAAAATAATGCCAAAAATATTTCCATACTAGAAATGAGTCAATATTTTTCTTGAAATAATTTTGCAGATGTGTTTATAGTCCCGCGCTTTGCAAATATACAATGTACAGTATCTCCGTAAGAATTAGATAACTTTTGCAAATCCGCCATACAGGCGTTATTAAATATAACTTTGTTTTAGTTTGATAACTAGAAACAAGCAACCCCATCAACTCTAACAGGAGGAAAAACTGATGGCATTTTCAGCACAGACAGAGAAGTATTCCGGAAAAATGGGCACCCTGACCTTCGGCAGTGGCGACCAGGCTCTCACCGTAGGCGGCCAGGCGGCCATGCCTTTCGGCTCATTTGACGGAGAGTTGCCGAACAAAGCGGTCATCGCCATGGAAGTTTACGACGTAGTGAACCCTGAATGGCCGGCCGCAGTAGTCGATCCTTTCAAAGATGTAATCAATGACCCGGTTGCCTGGGCCAAAAAGAACGTCGAAGAGTACGGTGCCAAAGCGATCTGTTTACAACTTACTGCAACCGATCCTAATGGCGAAAACAAAGATGCAGCTTACGCTGCAGATCTGGTCGCTAAGATGCTCGACGCGATCTCCGTTCCCCTGCTCGTCTGGGGTTGCGGCGCCGTCGAAAAAGACGCCGAAGTTCTGGCTAAAGTTTGTGAAGTCAACGAAGGCAAAAACCTCCTCGTCGGCCCGGCCGTTGAAGAGAACTACAAAAAGATCGCGGCCGCAGCTCTCGGTTATGGTCATGCCGTGGTTTCTCAGAGTCCGATTGATGTCAACATGGCCAAACAGATGAACATCCTGATCAGCAACCTGGGCTTGCCCATGGATAAGATCATCATGGAGCCCTCAACCGCCGCTCTCGGTTATGGAGTTGAATACAGCTATTCGGTTATGGAACGTATCTCTCTGGCCGCCCTGGCCCAAAATGATGAGAAGATGCAGTGTCCGATGATCAACGATATCGGTAAAGAGTGCTGGAAAGCTCGTGAAGTAATGCTGAGCGAGAAAGAGGAACCCGGCTTTGGTCCTGATCAAGAAAAACGCGGAGTTTTGTGGGAAGCGATTACCGCTTTGGATATGCTGATCGCCGGTTCCAACTTGTTGATCATGCGTAACCCTAAAGCTGTCAAGCTGGTCGAAGAGTGTATTGAAGAGCTGACGGCCTAATCATACCTTAATCTATTTATTAATTAATAATTTCGTGCAAAGCAGACAAGAAGTCTGCACTCGGAGGATAAGATATGTCAAAACAAGTAATCAGTGCCGGTATCCGCGGAGCCAATGTAGTAGTTGACCGGGTTGAAGGCAAGCCCCGTGGGTTCGTCGGAGTACGATGTGGTGGTGTAGGTGTCGGAGAGAAGTCCGTCCAATGTCATCTCGAACAGATTGACGCCGGTAAAAATCGGCATCTCGTTGACTTCGGAGTCGCTCAGCAGGAGCGTCCCGAGGTTGCTCAAATATGTCGCGCCGGCGGTGTCGGGGCTGGGTGGTGAAAACTGCGAGGCGTCAATGGTCTGAACCAGCGTGGCCTGCGCCGTGGTGGAGGCCGCGGCGGTTAC
>DAOWIX010000018.1 GCA_030640695.1 Deltaproteobacteria bacterium
CAATTGCACAATTTTACTATTGATATTTTGCTTGCTAATTATAACTTTTCCCGGGGTTGCTTTGAGTGCCGGTTCTCCCGGCCCGCCTCCGGCAAGGGTCGTGACAGCACCATTAGTTGAACGCCGGATTTCGCCCACAATCTCCCTGACCGGCAGCGTTGTGGCCGAACTTGAAAGTCGGGTCGCTGCCGAGGTCGCCGGTCAAGTCATCAGCGCCCCGCCCAAAGAGGGGGTTTTTGTTAAAAAAGGAGCCCCTCTCTGCCGACTCGACGGCGAGATTCTCCAACGTAGCCTGGAAGTTGCAAATCGTGAAATTGATGAAGCAACTATTCTTTTAGAGAAGGGAAATCTCGATTTTGAGCGGGTCAAACCGGTTTTCGAATCACACGCCACCTCGAGACAGGCCTATGACGACCGCCTCTACCGGCTCAAAGAGCTTGAGGCAAAACTCGCTATCGCCCGCGTCAAACGGAACCGTCTCCAGGTTGAAATTGACCGCAAGACGATCCGGGCACCTTTTGCCGGGGTTGTGGCTGAACGCTTATGTGAAATCGGCGAATGGATTTCGGTAGGGTCAACGGTCTGCCACCTGGTTGATCTGACAAGACTATCGGCCGAGATCCCGGTTCCGGCCCGCTACCTGCCGTTCATTAAAGCCGGATCAAGTTTTACGATCCACGTCGGCCCCGATGCCGCAACCATTAAAGGCCGTTTCAACCGCATCATCCCGGCCGGTGATTTTAAGGCCCGCACTTTTCCTCTACGACTCGATCTGCCGGTCGCAGCCGAACTCTTACCAGGTTTCGATCTTGAAGTATTATTGCCAACCGGAAAGCCGGAAAGCGCCCTCCTGGCACCGCGCGATGCCATTGTCCGCAAAGGTAAGAAAACCACAGTGGTCACTATACTTGCAGACCGGGCTGAAATCGTCCCGGTCACTATTTCTGGCTACGACGGTAATGATGCGGTTATCTCATCAAGTAAATTAAAAGCCGGAAATAAGTTAACGTCCGGCATGGCCGTCGTCGTACGCGGTAATGAGCGTCTACGACCGGGCCAGTCGGTCACCGTCATTCCGGCTACCGAAAAAAAGCCTGAGGGGAAAAGCCTTAAGGAGCAAAAACAGTGAGCCCGGTAGAGTTCTGCCTCAAACGGCCGGTCAGCGTTATGGTCGGCGTTATTATGGTTTTAATGTTCGGAATTTTAGGACTGACCTCCTTGCCGATTCAGTTAACGCCGGATGTCTCTCTGCCGGAGTTAACTATCAGAACGAACTGGCCCGGTTCTACGGCTTACGAAATTGAACGTGAAATCATCGAACCCCAGGAAGATGTCTTGAAAGGCCTGCGCTACCTCGTTAAGATGGAAAGCGAAAGCGTCAACAATCAGGGACGCATCATTCTCACCTTCTCACTTGACGCCAAACTTGAAGATATCATGCTGCGCACCTCCAACAAACTTAACGAGGTCAGTAAATATCCCGAAAATGTCGAGAACCCGATCATCACCGCCTCAGGAGCCAACGCTTCACCGGTAATCTGGACGATCTTTAAAACTTTGCCCGAAAACAAGCGCAACATCAACACTTATCGCACCTACTTTGACGACCATATAAGTCAGAGTTTAGAGCGCGTCGCGGGGGTCGCGGAGCTCTATATCGTCGGCGGCACCGAAGATGAACTGCAAGTCATGACCGATCCTTATGCTCTGGCCGCCCAAGGCCTGACTTTAAGCCGGGTCACCGAACGTCTGCGCGGCGAAAATGTCAACATCTCGGGCGGCGACATCAGTACTGAAAAACGTAAATATCTGGTTCGCACCCTGGGTGAGTACCGCGAACCTGCCGATATTACCAAAGTCATTTTAAGAAGTGAAGATGATCGGGTAGTAACCGTAGGCGATGTCGCTGAGGTCAAACTCGGCTACAAAAAACTTGAGGCGGCTATCTTTCACAATGGTCAAAAAGCGATTGCCGTCGGCATCAAAAAAGAGGCTGGTGCCAATGTTCTTGAAATGACCCGCCGGGTACGCCAGGAAGTAGATCGGCTCAACGACGGCATCCTCAAAGAAAACGGCCTTTTCCTCGACTGGGTCTACGACCAGACCCCTTACATCGACAGCGCCATCGGCCTGGTTAAACAGAACATCTGGATCGGCGGCGCTTTGGCGATCATCGTTCTTCTGATTTTTCTGCGTAGCCTCTCCGCGACCCTGGTGGTGGCGGCAGCGATTCCGGTCAGCGTTATCGGCACCTTCCTCTTTCTCCTCTTAGGTCATCGCAATCTCAATGTTATCAGTCTGGCCGGGATGTCGTTTGCGGTTGGCATGGTCGTCGATAATGCAATTGTCGTTATGGAAAATATTGACCGCCATCGCAAGATGGGCAAAGAGCCTTATCTCGCGGCCCGCGACGGCTGTGCCGAAGTCTGGGGCGCGGTTCTGGCGTCAACCATCACCACACTGGCGGTTTTTCTGCCGGTTATCTTTATCAAGGAGGAAGCCGGCCAACTCTTTAAGGATCTGGCGATCGCCATTTGCGGGTCAATTGCCTTAAGTCTGGTTGTTTCAGTCACCTTTATTCCGACTCTAAGTAAGCTTCTCTTCAGCTTCAGGGAAAGAAAAAAGCGGCCCCAAAAATCAAACTCATCCACAGGCCCTGAGCCACAACGAAAAAGCCGCAAAGATCCGTTAAACAGTTTCGGTGGTTTTTTCGTAAAATCGATCTCAGGCCTGGTCGGCTGGTTTACACAACGTTGGTATCGCCGACTTTCAGTAGTCACCCTGCTCGGGGGTGGCGCCCTGCTGATAGCCTGGCTCCTGTGGCCCAAGATGGAATATCTGCCGATGGGTAACCGTAACCTGATCTTAAGCATTCTGATCCCACCTCCGGGCTATTCCGATGCCGAAAGAGCGGCGGTCGGCACCGAAATTGGGCGTCAGCTTAAACCCTACATGGAAAAAGAGATTGATGGTGTAGACCGGGTAAAGACTTACTTTTACGTCGGTCGCGGACAGATGCTTTTTGTCGGGGCCAAATCAGCCGACCCCGAACGAGTCCGCAGCATTATCCCGCCCATGCAAAAAATTATCGCTTCAATTCCCGGCATGTACGGGATTACCATGCAACGCGGCATCTTTGAGAAAGGCCTCGGCAAAGGCCGCACCATCGAGGTTGATATCAGCGGCCCGGAACTGGGCCGCCTGACCACTGCCGGCGGAGCCCTTTTCGGCATGATCCGTAAAACTCTACCCGGAACCCAGATAAGACCGGTGCCATCACTCGAATTAACGAGCCCCGAAGTGACCATTTTACCGCGTCGCGACCGCAGTGCCGCCTTAGGGGTTGATGCGCGAGAGCTCGGCTTGATGGTTGATGTCTTCCTCGACGGCCGCAAAATTGATGATTTCAAAGCCCCGGGCCGCAACCAGATCGATCTCACCCTAATGGGCCGGAAAGACACGATAACCAGCCCAGATCAGATTATCGACCTGCCCATGGTTACCGCCGATGGCCGCCAGGTTCCGCTTTCAACGCTGGCCACCTTTGTCGAAACCTCTGGTCCAACCCAGATCAACCACCTCGAAAGACAACGTAATATCACCCTGCAGGTTACGCCACCCGAAAGTGTGCCGCTGGAAGAGGCGATGGATATTCTTTCAGGAAAGCTCCTGCCCCAACTCAAAAATATGGGCCTTTCCGGCAACGGCGTCGAGATTTCGCTTTCCGGCACCGCCGACAAGCTAACTCAAACGCGCCTCGCCCTCCAGAAAAACTTTATCCTCGCCCTGATCATCACCTTTCTATTGATGGCGGCCCTTTTTGAAAGTTTTTTCTACCCCCTGATTATCATGGTCAGCGTCCCGCCAGCCGCCGCCGGCGGCTTTATCGGCCTGGCTCTGGTCAACCGTTTCATCGCCCCTCAGGCCCTCGACATCCTGACCATGCTCGGTTTTATTATCCTCATCGGCCTGGTTGTCAACAACGCGATTCTCATCGTCCACCAGACTTTGAACTTCAAACGTGCCGGCATGGCTGCAAAAGAGGCCTTAAAAGCTTCGGTCGAAAGCCGCATCCGCCCGATCTTCATGAGTTCTCTGACCAGCGTCCTCGGCATGCTACCGCTGGTTCTTTTCCCCGGCGCCGGCTCCGAACTCTACCGGGGCCTGGGCAGCGTCGTCTTAGGCGGCCTCGCTCTCTCAACAGTTTTCACCATCTTCATGGTTCCAGCGTTGCTCTCTTTTTTCATTAAGGATGAAAAAAGAGAGCAGTCGTCAGTTGTCAGTGGTCAGTCGTCAGTGGAGGGAGCAAGTGGTGTCAAAAAGCTATAGAGACTTGATAGCTTGGCAAAAAAGTATGGATTTAGTTGAAATGATCTATACGATTACTCGAACATTTCCGAAAGAGGAATTATATGGATTAACTTCTCAAGTGCGTAGAGCTGCAGTTTCTATCCCGTCAAATATTGCAGAAGGAGAAGGTAGAAATTCGAAAAAAGAATTCTCGCAGTTCTTATCCATAGCATATGGATCTTTAAGTGAAGTCGAAACTCAAATTATGATAGCAAACAGATTGCGATATACAGAGAACAACAAGTGTGAAGCAGTAATGAAATCATGCACTGAAATTGGGAAAATCATAAATGGACTCAAAAGAAGCCTACAATGATTTAGGATTGCTGCAATATGAGTTCACTGACGACTGACCTCTGGCGACTGACCACTGCCAAGGCCCTTGGCAAAATCAGACTCCTGCTCTTTATGATACCAGCCCTTGGCCTGGCCCTTGGTGCCTGCGGCAATCGGGGCGGAATGGAGGGGATTTTAACCTCTTCTGATGTGCTTATCGTCCAGCACCATATCCGGCAGCATTATAACTGTATGGAGGAATTTTGCCGGCGGCTCTATCTCAAGAACCCTAAATATGAGACAGATCTGAAAAAACGAGGGCAAAAACTTGACAGCATCTTCAAAAAACGCTCTCTTTCCGACACCCCTTATGACAAACTGCCATCACACGAGGTTCTGACGGCCGCTTTTTCTGCCGACCCCGGCTATCACGACCGAGTTGCCCTGCTGGGTTTGGGACTAAGGAAAAGTATTGATGAAGGATATGGACAAAAAGGCCCCGAAGATAACAAGATGGTTACCAGTCTCCAGGTTTCCCTGGAACTTCTAAAGCGACTCTACAGCAATATAAGCCAGGTCAAATGGCGCCTCAAAGTCTATCACGACACCCGACATAAACTCTATTACCTGACTAATGCCAAGGCGCCAGATGGCCACCTCAATATGGGATATGAGATATTGCTGACCAAGATCTTGACCCGTATTGAAGATGACATCTACATGCGCGGCGGCAACCCGCCCAATGTTATCTTCAAGATGTCGACCATGTTTTTTACACTATTTTTGTAGCAAATATGGTTTTACTGACGACTGACCACTGGCGACTGAAAACTAACTAATCAACTGGTTGAATCAAAACCTTTCTCGGCTTGCTGCCTTCGGACGGGCCCACTACCCCTTCCCGCTCCATGGTTTCGACAATCCGGGCGGCCCGGTTATAACCAATCCTGAATTTACGTTGAATCATCGAGGATGAGGCCCCCTTAAGATGGGCGACAAATGCTACAGCTTGATCATAAAGTTCGTCGTAAGCTTCTTCATCACCATCTTCTAAATCCTGCGCCGTACGGGCTCCATTACCCTTGCCTTTCGACTTGGCCAGAGCCTCTTCATGTTTTTTCAGCATCCCTTCCTGATATTCCGGAGCTCCCTGACTACGCAGATAATCGGCCAGGTCTTTGATCTCATCATCACTGATAAAAGCACCATGTAGACGGGTGAAATTGGAACTGCCGGGACTCAAGAGCAGCATGTCACCGTTACCGAGCAGTTGCTCACCGCCGGAGGCATCAAGAATCGTTCGCGAATCGATCTTAGAGGAGACCCGAAAGGAGATCCGGGCCGGAAAATTAGCCTTGATAAGACCGGTTATGACATCGACCGAAGGTCGCTGAGTCGCTAAAATCAGATGAATGCCGGCGGCCCGCGCCATCTGGGCAAGCCGGGTAATATACTCTTCAACCTCTTTCGAGGCGACCATCATCAAATCCGCCAGCTCATCAATAATAATAACAATATAGGGGAATTTTTCGAGCGGCGGAATCGCCTCTGTGCCAAGTTCGTCCTCATCTGGAGTTTCGGGCTCCGGCGTGGCTGACTGGTTGCGTAAAGATAACTGTTTTTCGACATAACGGTTATAGGATGCGACATTCCGGGTTCCAGAAAGCGACATCAAACTATAACGCCTCTCCATCTCTTCTACAGCCCAACTCAAGGCCGCTGCTGCTCGTTTCGGATTGGTCACCACCGGCATCAGAAGATGGGGAATATGGTCATAGACCGAAAGCTCCAAACGCTTGGGATCGACCATTATAAACTTAACCTTCTCCGGCGTCAGTTTAAAGAGGATACTACAGATCAAACAGTTGATCCCGACGCTCTTGCCCGAACCGGTCGAGCCGGCAATCAGCAGATGAGGCATTTTGGCGAGATCGGCTACCATCGGCACGCCGTCGATCTCTTTACCGAGAGCCAGCGGCAGGATACTCTGACCACGCTGAAAGCTCGAACTTAAAAGGAGCTCTTTGAAGTTTACATCTTCACGTTCAAGATTAGGAATCTCAATACCAACCACCGCTTTTCCGGGAATCGGAGCGACGATACGCACCGACATGGCACTCATTGCCAGAGCCAGATCATCGGCCAGCGAACTAATTTTACTTAATTTAACCCCGGCTGCAGGCTGAAACTCGTACATCGTCACCACCGGGCCGGGATGGACCTCCAAGACCTGTCCGACAACCCCATAATCGCGAAGTTTATTCTCCAGTTGCTGAGATTTAAGCCGCAAACTGTCGTTATCAGTACCTTTCTTGCGACGGGGCGGAGGGTCTTCAAGAAGATCTAAACTCGGCAGGGTAATCCGACCATGCTCGCGCAAAAAAGGGAGCCGACCCTGATTTGGCGGTGGGGTTTTCGGTTTTTCATTATGGGCGCGGCCAATTTTAACTTTTTTGAGACGTTTTTTAGCTTTTTCCGGAGAATCCGACCCACTCTTGATCTCGGC
>DAOWIX010000169.1 GCA_030640695.1 Deltaproteobacteria bacterium
GCAGTATACCATTCAAGCCACTTTCCGGGCACTAGGGCCTGAACCGAAAGAGCACTGATAATAACCCCGGCACAAAGCACGAAAAGCAATCCTAAAACCCCGAAAAGACCATACCCTTTCGGACTCTTTTTCCGTTTAAGATAGAAAACGTAAGTGGCCAGAAAGCCTAACGCGATGACCAGGAGAAAAATCATGGCCCACCAGGCTGACAGGCTGTTGGAGACATACCAGAAAGGGTCATAGATAACCTGGACGAAAAGCAGAGGTGCGACTCCCAGGACAATCGCCAAAGAGAGGTTGACAGTACTCACCTGGCCCAGAGCTTTCGATAGACGGCGATTAAAATCACCGCCTTTAAAGTGCTCGTAGACCGCCAGGGCAATCCCACCGACAACCAGGTTGACAAACAGAATATGTAAAGCAAAAGTCAAGACCATCAACAACTGGAAGACCCAGGGGAAGAATGGCACCCCTAACGGATCACGTAAAGCTTGTAATGCAGAGTTAATATCCATAATAAGCAAAGCTCCTTTTCATATTGCGCAAAATCATCATTGCTACACTACTCACCAGAAAGTACCCATTGCGGGCTTGGCAGCTCTTCCTCATTGTTCGGCACTATTGATGCCATATAAGCGGCCGCTGCCCGACGTTCAACCTCATTACCGGCAAAGGCTGGCATATAAGTATAATCATCGCCGATGGTTTCGAGAAAAGTCGCCAAATCTTCGGCTCCAGGAATCCCCATTTCGGCGATCAACCCCGGCAAAGAGCTACGCCCGTCAACTTCCATCGTATGACAGATCACGCAATTGGCTTTTGTCACCAACATCCCGGCCTCAAGATAATTTTTTTCATTTATAGTACGCCACGCCTTCGGCACGAAATAGTTACTTTGCAAAAAACCCTCTTCCTGAAAACGGGCGACATCCGATTTAATGCCTTTAACCTCAAGATCGTGAGCAATCATCTGGTTACTGTACATATAACCCGGCATCAGGTAGGGACGCCGGGAGAACTCACGCACGCTCTCGCCGCCGCCGACCCCGATAAAAAGAACGACCACCATGGAAATCGCCACTACAGGATGCACCAAAGCCGTCTGCCCGGCAATTAAAAGAGCAAAATAGATGGCAACAACAACCCCAACAATCAACGAAATCTTAAACATCATGGCGGCATAAGGAAGCGAGGCCAGGATTTCATGGGCCGTCGCCGGAAGTTTAAAATAGTACCAAACCGCAAACAAAGCCCCCAAGACAATACCCGCCAAACCCCAACGGCCAGCTGTCTTGACAACGTATCTTTTAGTCTCTCCGGCCTTCATGAAACCGGCCATCACGGCCGCAAACATACCGGATATCGCGAGCATCATCATCGTTCGGTAAAAGAGCTGCGGCCAGTAGGTCGGGTTGAAAAAACCGTCGAAAAAACCACCGGTCTCAAGCCATTTACCTGGCGTCATCATAAAAGCCAGAATGCCGGTAATCACAACCATGCTGATCCAGGCGGCCCAGGCGTAGATCAGGCCGATGCGCATATGGGTTTTCGGCGCCACTTTACCGAACGTATAATAGTAGGTATAGATTGCCACAATCTCAATAACGAAAAAGACCCACTCGGTAGCCCAGCCCCAAACATAAATATGAATCAACCCCGATATCGCACGCGGGCTGATAATCGTACTCGCAAACCAGATCCCAACCCCGGTAATCGAACCCAAAACAAAACAGAAGATCAGGACCATCAAGGCAAACTTCTTGATATAATCAAGCAGTTCCTGATTATTGTCGGCATGTCCACGACGTTCAAGAAAATAGGCCATCCAGAAACCACCCGTGGCCAGATGACATGGAAGAATATGAAAAGTCGCAATCAGAGCGATGATCATTCCTCCGCCTATGGTTGGAAATTCAAACAATGGATACATAAACTACCTCTCCTTCGACGTTAACCACACCTGTAAAATAATAAATGAAGCATATCGACGATAAACATAATAAAGAAAATCTTCTTTGTCAAGATTAAATCAAACATCTATGGCCCACCATCCAAGTCGGATTTAAGCCAAAACTCCTCAATAGCGACATTATCCTTGACAGCAAAACCGTGCTGATGATAGGAATTCGCTGTTTTTTTACATTTTTCCATCATTTTTTCTTTATAGCTCCTGGAGTGTTACCAATAATGCCGGAATCGCCAAAAGATCTCTCGCAGTCACCGGAAAACCAGAACGAGAAAACCGATAAAAAGCGCTCCCAAACCTGGAACCGACCACAACCCAAAGGGATCGCCGCCCTCTTTGAAAAAGAGGAGATCAAAGATCTCTTCCGCACCTACCTGATAACGATCTGCGTCATCGAAGGCTTTATATTTTTTGTCAGCTTCTTAAGCCAGATGGGGCCGGAAACCGTCCCCTTCCCCTGGAAATCATATTTTTTCGCCGCTTTTATCGTTCCTTTGACGATCACATTCCTGCTCGGCATAATCGTTATAAGCTTTGACCGCTACATCTTCGGCCATCAAGGCATCGGCAGTGAATTCAGTGATATCTTCAAGACCGGCGCCGAAACCCGCAGTCGGATCCATAAGTTTCACGCTTTCCTCTACGTCATTCGCCAAGTCCCTTTTCTTTTCGGCCTCATCTCACTAGTTGCCCTCTCAGGAATTGCCTACAAGCTCGACGACATCCTGGCTGTCATCGGCGATGTCGGCGGACGCACGGCCCACTATCTCTTTATCGGCCTGGCCGTAGTTTTTGCGGTAGCTGTAGTCATCGGCCTGATCTGGATGTTCTTAAGTTACAGCTTGCGTAAAAAGACCCTCGAATACCAATATCAATATAAAAAAGATGTTATCGACAAAACCGGCCTGGTTATCCTCGGAGAGGATCGAATGATGGATAGAAACGGGCAGATACTCTCTTTCGGCCAGGCCCAGCAACTTATCCATGAGCCCAAACCTGACGACGATGAAAAAACTCTGGTTATCGACCAGTCGTAATCTGGCCACCTTTCTCCTGGCTCTTCTGCTGCTCTCGTGTGCAGGATTAGCGCCGGAAGAGCTCTCGCAAAAGCCTGCACCTCCAGGATGTTGGCTTTTGCAACCGGTCGTCTATCGCCTGCGCCACAGCGCTCGACTTGAGTACCACGGCAAACAGGAGATGCTGGAGGGCTTTATGGAGCTTGACCTCAAAAGAGAACGGGCCCATCTGGTAATTTTCAACAGCCTCGGCCTAACCCTGCTAAACCTTGAAATAGAACCTGACTATTACAAACTTGTCCAAAGCAACGCTGAAAGCAAAAAAGTGGCGACACCAAACCGAAGAGAGCAACAGTTCAGCAAAACAGTTGCTGCAGCCGTACAACATATTTTTTTAAGCCAGAAAAATGACAAAGAAGAGTTTAAGAAAGGAGATCAAAGACTGCTGCTGGAGTTCAGTGAAACACCACCGAATCTTATAAAAATAAGTGAACGCCAATATCAACCATCCTGGATCGCCACCTACCATGACTACAAAAAATTTGCGGCAGGAGAGCTCCCGGAGCGCATCACCCTGGAAAACTACAAACCTAAGTTCACCCTCACTCTCTGGCTCCACAAAGCCGAGATCTTGACAGAACCATCAAGGTAAGATCATGACCAACCTGCGCCAGGCCTTGCAAGCTACAGCTACTGGAAAACTGATCCGCAACGAACCGGATAGCGGTTTTCAAAATTTTTGTCCGACCGCCAACTTTATCGGCTTTAACGGACACTTCCCCGACTACCCGGTTCTGCCGGCCATGCTCCAGGTCCTGCTCGGGATTATCGTCAGCGAAGAACTTAGCGGCACCAGATTGACCCTGCAAAAACTCGACAAGGCAAAATTCATGGCCCAAATTCAACCGGAGCAAACAATAACCGTCTCCTGCCGACTCACCAGGCCCTCCACTAACGAGTCGCAGACGACCATAAAAGCCCGGATCACGATTGCAAATGAAGAGCAAAAAGCGGCTTCCATGACACTATTTTTGCATCAAGTATGAAAAAAAAACCTTTTAAAGTTGTCCCCAACGCTCCGCAACCACTATCTTTTGAGGTTGAGAGGCGGGTTCGCTTCGAAGAGGTCGACGCTTTAGGCATTGTCTGGCATGGCCGCTATCCGAGCTATCTTGAAGATGTCCGGGAGGCTTTGGGAGACCGCTATGGAATCGGCTACCTCGACTTTTTTCGTGAAGGAGTGGTGGCCCCGATCCGTCAACTCCACCTTGACTACCACCACCCCTTGCAACTGCACGATATTTTCACCATCAAAGGGGAGCTGCATTGGTCGGAGGCAGCCCGTCTCAATTTCACCTACGAGATTTTCAACGCACAAGGCGAATTAACCACCTCTGGACACAGTATCCAGATGATTCTCGACTATCAGAACCGAACCGTACTGATGGTGCCACCACCTTTCTTTCAAACCTTTCTAAATCGCTGGCAACAAGATTTCAACCTTGGGGGAAAACCATGAATGAAGTCTGGATTGTCGCCTCTGCGGCGGTCTCGGCCTTGGGAGAAAATCGCTCAGAAACCTGGCAAAGACTACTCGCCGGGGAGTCCGCCATTGCCCCTCTCAAACGTTTTGCCACGACCCCCTATTACAGTAAGGTTGCCGCCGAAATCAAAGAGCTACAACCCGACCCGCAAACCGCAAGCCGCCTGCCGACCCTACTCAAAAAACTTTTCCGTGATTTCCCCACTTCCCTGCCACCTTCATGTACCTTGATTGGAGCTACCCTCAAGGGAGCCATCGACCGGCAGGAGATTATCTGGCGTAACGAAACCGCGGAAAAAGAAACTGCAGGAAAAAAAAGACAAAAATCGACGACTGGAGAATCGCCCAAGGATTATCCTGCCGACCAAATAAGTCTTCTGCCCCGCCCCTGTGAAACCGCTGGCTGGGTGGCCCAACACTTTAACTTAAGCGATCCCGGCATTACCATCAACGCGGCCTGCGCCTCTTCAACCATCGCCCTAAGTACAGCCGCCAGTCGAATTGCCTCAGGCTCGCAGGATGCCATCCTCGTCTGGGCGGCCGAGATTCTCTCTGAATTTGTCTTTGCCGGTTTCGCCTCGCTCCAGGCCTTAACCCCTGACGTCTGCCGTCCCTTTGATAAAAACCGCAACGGCCTGGCCTTAGGTGAGGGGGCCGCCGCCCTGCTTCTGATGTCGGCTCGACAAGCCACGAAGGAGGGTCGTCGACCGCTGGCCATAATCAAAGGTTGGGGCGTGGCCAATGACGCTGTCCACTTAACGGCTCCGGCCCAGGATGGCCGAGGGCTGAAAAAAGCCTGCCGCCGAGCTTTAAGCCGGGCCGGACTTGAAGCGGAAAAAATTGCCGCGATCAACGCCCACGGCACCGGCACGATCCATAATGACAGCATGGAGAGAGCCGCTTTCAAAGAACTTTTCGGACAAAAACGCATCCCTTTTCACTCCATAAAAGGAGCTCTTGGGCACACTTTAGGAGCTGCCGGTGCCATAGAAACTGTACTCGCAATTGAATCCCTGCAAAAACAGCTACTACCACCGACCATCGGCCTTAAAGAGCCGGATGAGAAGGCCAAAGACCTGGTCTCTTCTGAGATCCAGGAATTTTCAGGAGATCACCTTCTCCTCACTAATTCAGGTTTTGGCGGGGTCAACGCCGCTTTGATTTTGGCGACAGGATCAAATTTTTAACACTAAAAATCAATTTTTTAACCAAGAAAACCCACAACAACAAAGCCCGGCATTGCAAATGCCGGGCTTTGTTGTTTATCTGTTGATCGCTTTTTTCACCGGATGGTTGATGCCGGTGCAGCTGTATGCCATTTTGTTGGCGACCCTGTTTTCTGCCGCCGTTGGTGTTTTATTCGGTTTCTATCCGGCCCGCAAAGCCTCACGAATGAATCCCATCGAAGCCTTGCGCTATGAATAGAAGGAGGGGATGCCTTTACTGTTACTGGAGATAGTGTCATGTTCAAACCTGGTTTTTTCGACTTTGATAAACGCTTAGCCAGGATTGATAAGAATGAAGACCCTCTCAAGAAACTGAACCAGGTTGTTGAGAGGGTCTCTGTTTCAGGCTAGGCACATGGAGTTTTAGCAACCATCGGGTTCCTTCTTTCGCACGGGATTTTAACCTGGCAGAGCCCACAGGGGGTTTCATAAGCCCCGAGGATCTTTTCTGCATAAGGTGCAGTCACAGTTTTAATGTAGTTAAAGCATGCCTTTTTGTCGTGGCCATCGTGGGAGATAGCATCCGCTGGACATCTTTTAATGCACGCCCCGCAGGTGCCTTCCGCATACCACAGACAGTTAGCCGTATGTGAGTTATATTTTCTTAGATCCGGCTCAATCATGGCGTTAATGATGACAGAACCAATTCTGACCGCCTTGCCCTTTTCAGTGATAAACCCATCCGACAGTCCAAACGTACCCAGTCCTGCAGCAAAGGCTGCATGTCTTTCCGACCAGTTGGAAGCCAAACCGAAATTTTCTGATTCCCGGTAGTCGAAACCTGTGGTTATCGCAGGGGCTACGGCATGAATTCCCGCGACTAGGAAGGTATCTCTGACAGCAGCCCGGAGATATTCATTAAATTTTTCGCCATAATGTCTCGAATGAACCCACCTGGATGAGGGGAGTTTATCTTCTCGACGCTGGTCGGCCAGTGTGTTTTCAGTCTGCGGCAGAATCCAGCTGATAACGCTTAGTTCATTTTCATCAAAGGATTCATCGGGATATACAATCTGCATGATCTCAATCGGTGTCCAGTGAAATTCACCGATAAGCTTTTTGTAAGATTTAAAAAGCGGGTCGTTAGCGGAGGCAAAACCCAGCAAAGGGGTGTCCCACGATTTTTCACTAAATCCTTGCAGGTTGTTTTCAGGAGAAAGGTCAACTATTCTCTCTACAGCCTCTTCCGCCATTTTGCGGAGTTGATCTGAGTTCATTAGCGTCTCCATTTAAATAAGATTGATCTTTGTTTTTTTCAGCCAGGCGACAGTCTGAAGGTTGCAGTTTTATTTTAGGGAACCTTGATCAACGTAATCTTCAACGACGCGCCTTTTTCCGTCCGCCGGAAAGCATTGTTGGACCTGATTGTCAGCCTAAAAGTTCTTTTGCAAATGCCTGGGCTTTACCTTCATCTTCTTGGTTGGGACGTCCAGTCATTTGCTTGACTATATCCCCCCACTGCTCATCAGATAAATTAAGCTTTTTCTGTACTGCTGCATGCATGGATTCGGCCAGAACTCCCTGGCAGTCAAAACAGCCCTTGTATTCAATGCCTTTTTCTTGGCAGGCGGCTTTTATTGGCTCTGTAAATCCATCCATGGTCTGACCTGGATACGCCGGGGCGAAATGGGTGATGAAAGCAGCCAATTTTTGACCGGAACTGGCTTGAAGAACGCCTAAACATTCTTGTACCGGTGCTGGCAGATTAGCTGAGTGTAGCGGCGAGCCAATGAAAATGATATCGTAACCAGCAACATCACTGGGATTAACATCTTCAAGCTTTTTGAGTTCGGCTTCATTGGCCCGGGTGGCTTCTTCGCAGATGGCTCTGGCAATTTTTTCCGTGTTTCCGGTCTGGCTAAAATAAGTCACTAATACTTTCATGATGTAATCTCCTTTTTTTCGGTTTTATATAGATTACTTCTTTCCCCAGGCAGCTCAGCAATATAGTCTCTGGCTTCCTCGGGTGAAACGGCTTTGCGGTTGCCGTCGGCATCCTCAATCACCACCCCGCCTTCCCTGAGCATCCGGTAGCGGGCGGCTCTGACTTTTTTATCGGGATGGCAGACAAAATGGCAGTTGGAACAGGTATACTCCATCCGTGAGCCATCTATCAGACAGATGAAAAAACCGCCTTCTAACTTCGGCCGCTTGAGATAAGCTTCAGTGGCACCTGGGATTGTCGCGAGAAAGTCTTCGTCTTTATCCGGAATCTCAAATCTCGCCGGCGACCAGGTTGACCAGTCTCCTGAGCTATCCAGTCCGGCCAAGCCACCACAAACCAGATAGCAGCGGCTGTTGCTCCGGCGTTTTCCGTAGCTGAACTCCATCCCTCCTAAATTTACACTAACCTTTTCCAGAGGATCAACGTAACCGGAAGCGCAGACGGAAAGACACAACCGGCAATCGTCGCAATAATTTTCTGCCTCCGGCAAAGGATCGGTCGGCAAAAGTTCGGCATCGGTAACCACCGTAGCCAGGACAATCGCAGAACCATATTCCTGAGTTATAATATTACCGGAATAACCGAAATGGCCGATTCCGGAACGAACCGCCAGGTAGCGATGTGAAATTGGCGGATGCATGTCCATCAACCAGTTATCCCCTTCCTGCCGATAAACAAAGTTGGCACCAACCGGAATCGCCCGGCAACCCTGCTGTTGCAGAAAGTCGGCGATTTCAAGAGCAATCCCGTTGGCCAGGGTCGTGGTTCTGACTTTGTCAGTCTCAAGCGATTTATGATCTTTTTTCCTGAAATATGCTTCAATAAGACTCTGATCAAAGGCCAGGGCGAAACAAATGGCCGACCGCGCCTCTGGCAGAACATAACCAAGGTCAACAGATGGCGGTCCCCCTTTCAGGGTTGCAGTGGTTACAAAACCTACCTTGAATGCCCCCAGAGTCAGGGCCATTTTCCTGAGATCTTCGGTCAACTCTTCTTTAGTTCTCATCTTCTTAAATCCTTTTTATTTAAATCCACAACTTCTATCGAATGCCTGAATCAATCCCGCGATTGAGACCCGTCTGGTGTCTTAAGGAAAACAATCTCTCAATAAACGACTTTGTAAACCCATCAATGGATCCGTAAGGGGCGTAACCACCGACAACTATGGCCTTGGCATTTCGAACCTTTTTGGCGAGTTCAGGAAAATCATCCTTAACTTTGCAGATATTGTCC
>DAOWIX010000185.1 GCA_030640695.1 Deltaproteobacteria bacterium
ATGACCGAATATGTGACCTCCTCGAAAGCCTCAGAAGTGAAAAATAAAAACGTTGAGGAGATGCTCTCATGTTTGCGGGCCAAGGTCGATTTTGAGTTGCCCGAGTGCTTGCTCAACGAAGAGAAAGAACGTGTTATCACGGCAACTCGGTCCCGGTTTATCTCTCAGGGGCTCGAACCTGAGATGGTTGAACAGATGATATCCGCCAATAGTGAGAGGGTTGCGCAAGATGCCGCAAGTACAGTTAAAAACACACTGATTCTTGAGCACCTCGCAGAGATTGAGAAAGTTGAAAGTACACCTGATGAGTTGAACGCTCGTTTTCAGCGTTTTATTCAGGGTTCGGGTGAGAATCCGCAAGAGGTGTTTGAGCGTTACAAAGGTCGTGAAGGTGAATTGAGTGGGATGCTGCAACGCGAAGTTGTTATGGAAAAGACGATTGAGCATCTTCTTGGGAAAGTCTCTTACAAGGAGATTGAGGAAGCCGCTGAGGCCAATACTGACGCTGTCGCCGAGTAAGTTGACCGGCGTTTTTTTATAATAGATCCAGCCCTAAATAAGATGCTGAAAATATAATGAGGATAACCGTATGAGTTTTATTCCTATGGTGGTAGAGCAGAGCCCGGGAGGTGAGCGGGCTTATGATATCTATTCCCGACTGTTGCGCGACCGGATTATTTTTCTGGGAACCCCAATCGATGATAATGTTGCTAATGCTGTGATCGCCCAGCTTCTTTTCCTCGAAGCCGATGATCCTGACAAGGATATCAATATATATGTTAATTCACCGGGTGGTTCGGTGACGGCTGGTCTGGCGATCTATGACACCATGCAGTTTGTTAAGCCCGATATCACGACGATCTGTGTTGGACAGGCAGCCAGTATGGGCGCCTTGTTGCTCTCTGCCGGTAGTGCCGGTAAACGTTATGCTTTGCCTCATTCCCGGATTCTTCTGCATCAGCCGATGGGTGGTTTTTCCGGCCAGGCTTCCGATATTGAAATTCACGCGCGTGAAATCCTGCGCTTAAAGCAGGACCTTAATGATATTTTGCAACGTCATACCGGCCAGAATCTGGAGCGCCTACAGCAGGATACCGATCGCGATTTTTTCATGTCGACTGAGCAGGCGGTTGAGTATGGGGTTATCGACGCTGTCATCAAGAACCGGCGAGTTGCGGAGGAAAGCTGATAATGGCTCGTAATAAGGATCAAGATATGTTGCGGTGCTCGTTCTGTGGTAAGGATCAGAACAGTGTCAAGAAATTAATCGCCGGTCCTTCAGTTTTTATCTGTAATGAGTGTATCGATCTCTGTACCAATATCATTGTTGGCGAGAGTGAGCGTGAGACCCTGGCCGATCTCCACGAAACCCTGGTACCGCCGCGCGTCCTCAAGGAGAGCTTGGATGAGTATATTATTGGTCAAGAAGAGGCCAAACGCAAGCTCTCTGTAGCCGTCTATAATCACTATAAGAGGATTGCATCTCGCGGTATCGGTGGGGATGATGAGGTCGAGCTGCAAAAAAGTAATATCCTTTTGACCGGGCCGACCGGCAGTGGCAAAACCTTGCTGGCCCAAACGCTGGCTCGGGTTTTGAAGGTTCCTTTTACGATTGCCGATGCTACCAACCTAACTGAGGCCGGTTATGTCGGCGAGGATGTTGAGAATATTCTGGTCGCCCTGCTGCAGGCCGCAGATTACGACGTTGAGCAGGCTTCACGCGGGATTATTTATATTGACGAAATTGACAAGATCTCTCGTAAGGGAGACAGCCCTTCGATTACCCGCGATGTCTCCGGCGAGGGGGTGCAGCAGGCGCTCTTGAAAATTCTTGAAGGAACGATCGCCAATGTGCCGCCCAAAGGCGGGCGTAAACATCCTCAGCAGGAGTTCATCAAGCTCGATACCAAGGATATTCTGTTTATCTGTGGTGGTGCTTTCAACGGTCTTGATGAAATTGTCCAGCGGCGCTTGCGGGGAAATGTTCTCGGTTTTCAGTCAGAGAACAAAAAGAGAGGTTTTGCTGGGGGGAGTGTTGTTCCTGATGTGACTCCGTCCGATCTTCTTAAATATGGATTGATACCGGAGGTTATTGGTCGTTTGCCGGTAATTGCCAGCTTGTCCGAGCTTGATCAGGAGGCTTTAGTCAGAATCCTGACGGAGCCTCGAAATGCTTTGGTCAAACAGTACCGTAAGCTTTTCAAGATGGATGATGTTGAACTCGAATTCAGTCAAGCTGCCCTGGAGAAAGTTGCCGCTTTGGCGGTGGAGCAGAAAACCGGGGCCCGAGGCTTGCGCTCAATTTTAGAATGTGTAATGAATTCAGTAATGTTTGACCTGCCTGACAGTAATGCTGTCAAGTGTATTGTCGAGGAGGAGGTTATCGCTAATGGGGCTCAGCCTCTTTATCTCTATGAAAATGAAAATAAGCCGGAAAATAAGGCTGAATCAGCATAAACCAGTGTTTTTTGACTTGACTCGCATGATCTGTTTTGCTATAACGGCGCTGACTTTAGGACATTCAATTTGAGAGGAGGGATGACGATGACGAAGGCCGAAATGATTGAGGCGATTGCCGGAAAAGCAGATGTTACCAAAGCCGCCTCAGAAAAGGTTCTTAAGGCGTTTACCGAAGTTGTAAAAGAAGAGCTTGGTAAGGGCGAAAAAGTGGCCCTGGTAGGCTTTGGGACATTCTATGCAGTTGATCGTCCGGCTCGGACTGGTCGTAACCCGAGAACTGGCGAGAATATTGAGATTGCTGCTAGCAATGTACCTAAATTCAAGCCCGGTAAAGCTTTGAAAGATAGTTTAAATTAGACGGAAAGTGTTTGTGGGCGGGTAGCTCAGTTGGGAGAGCACCGGCCTTACAAGCCGGGGGTCACAGGTTCAAGCCCTGTTCCGCCTATTGCTAAATTTTGGGGGCGTAGTTAAGTTGGTTATAACGCCGGCCTGTCACGCCGGAGACCGCGAGTTCGAGTCTCGTCGCTCCCGCCATTAATCTAGAAAGAGCTGCTCGCCTTTGGCAAGCAGCTCTTTTTCGTTTGCTTGTTTGTTTTCTAGGAGTTTTGAGATGTAATATAATTATACCTTGAATCTGCCTCAGACTACATTTCCCATGCGGGGAAATTTGCCGGCGCGTGAACCTGAGACCCTGGCCCGCTGGCAGGAGGAGGATACCTACAGGTCTATACTCGCTCGTCACCAAGGGCAAACTCCCTTTGTTTTGCATGATGGCCCTCCCTATGCTAACGGGCATCTCCATATTGGTCATGCTTTAAACAAGATTCTTAAGGATGTGATTATTAAATCACGATCAATGACCGGGCATCTCTGTCACTATGTCCCGGGTTGGGATTGTCACGGTCTGCCGATTGAGCATCAGGTTGATAAGGACTTGGGTAAACGTAAAGTTGATATGACCCAAGTCGAGATTCGTCAGGCCTGTCGTCGTTATGCCGAGAAATTTATTGCTATCCAGAAAGAAGAGTTTGAACGGTTTGGGGTTTTTGGTGAGTGGGAACGCCCCTATCTGACGATGAACTACCCCTATGAGGGGGAGATTGTGCGCTCTTTAAGCCGCTTTGCCGCCAACGGTAGCCTCTTTAAGAGCAAGAAACCGATTTACTGGTGTGCGCCTTGTGGTACGGCTCTGGCTGAAGCCGAGGTTGAATATGAGGATGAGAGCTCACCCTCAATCTATGTCAAATTTAACCTGGTTGAGGATTTGGGCGAAAAATACCCTTTTCTGGCCGGTCTTGAGAGCTCACTGGTAATCTGGACGACAACGCCCTGGACCATTCCAGCGAACCTGGCCGTCTGCCTGCACCCCGATTTTGATTATGTGGCCTTGAAAACCAAGGCCGGGGTCTTGATTGTTGCCGAAGGTCTGCGCGAGACCTTTCTTAAAGAGGCCGAGCTTGGTGAAGCTGAGGTCTTGGGTCTTATCAAAGGAACAGATCTTGAAAATTACCATTGTCAACACCCTCTTTATGATCGGCAATCACTGGTTATCCTTGGTGATCATGTTACTCTGGAGGCCGGTACCGGTTGCGTCCACACGGCTCCAGGCCATGGCCAGGAGGATTATGAAGTGGGCTTGCGTTACAACCTTGAAGTCTATGCTCCGGTCGATGATAAAGGTTGTTTCACCGAAGAGGTTGGTTTTTTTGCCGGACAGTTTGTTTTTGCCGCCAACCCGTTAGTTATCGAAAAACTCAATGAGTTTGGCAAGCTGATTGCCGAAAAACCGCTTAGTCACTCCTATCCCCACTGTTGGCGCTGCAAAAAACCGATTATCTTCCGTTCAACTGAGCAGTGGTTTATCTCGATGGAGAAAGAGGGCCTGCGCCGGCAAGCTCTGGATGCGATTAACCAGGTTGAATGGATTCCTTCGTGGGGTCGTGAACGTATTTATGGAATGATTGAGAATCGACCAGACTGGTGTGTCTCACGGCAGCGGATCTGGGGGGTGCCGATTACAGCTTTTTATTGCCAGAAATGTGATAAAGTAATTATGGATGAAGCGGTAATGGATAGTGTCGCTGACCTCTTTACCGAACATGGTGCCGATATCTGGTTTGAGCAGGAGGCGGCTTATTTTCTGCCGGAAGGTTTTTCCTGTAGCAGTTGCGGGCACGCAGAATTTAGAAAAGAGTCAGATATCCTCGATGTCTGGTTTGACTCCGGGGTCAGCTTTGCCGCGGTTCTGCAAAATCGTGACTATCTAGGCGGGGTGCCGGCTGATCTCTATCTCGAAGGCAGTGATCAACATCGGGGCTGGTTCCATAGCTCCCTGCTGGCGGCTGTCGGCGTGACCGGTAAGGCTCCATATAAGGCGGTTCTGACGCACGGGTTTGTGGTTGATGGCAAGGGCAAGAAGATGTCCAAGTCCTCTGGCAACGTGGTTGCGCCGGACAAGGTAATTAAACGTTACGGGGCTGAGATTCTCAGGCTTTGGGTGGCGGCTCAGGATTATCGTGACGATATCCGGATTTCAGATGAGATTCTGGCTCGTCTGGTTGAGGCCTATCGCAGAATTCGTAACACCTTTCGTTTTCTGCTTGGCAATCTCAGTGATTTTAAACCGGAAACCGATGCTCTAGCCTATGAAGATCTCCAGGAGATTGACCGCTTTATCCTGCATGAGTTGGCAAAACTGCAGAAACGGGTCTTAAAAGCCTATGAAGAGTATGAATTTCATGTTATTTATCATGCCGTGCATAACTTCTGTGCTGTGACTTTGAGTAGTTTCTACCTGGAAGTCGGAAAAGATCGTCTCTATATCCTGCGTCAGGATGATCCTCTGCGACGCTCGGCCCAGACTATGCTCAACACAGTCCTTAATACGCTGGTTCGGCTTTGTGCTCCGATTCTCGCATTTACGGCCGATGAGGTCTGGCGTTATATGCCGGAAGCTGTGGCCGGAGAGAGCATCCACCTGCAAGAGTTTCTGACTCTTCCGGAAAATTATGAAAACCCGCAACTGGCGGCAATCTGGGAAGAGTTGCTGGTGGTTCGGCGTCTGGTTTTAAAAGAGCTCGAAGGGGCTCGCCAAGATAAGGTTATCGGTAACTCACTGGGGGCTCGTCTTGAACTTAAGTCGCGGGGAGCTGTCGCCGATTTATTGGCGCGTTATGATGAACAGTTGGCCGATATTTTTATCGTTTCTCAGGTTGAGCTGAAGCCCCTGGCCGACGGCGAGACCGGAGGTGATGAGAATTCCGATCTGCTCATTAATGTTAGCCCGGCTATCGGTAACAAGTGTGAACGCTGCTGGTGTTACAGTGAAGAGATTACGGCACTGGATGCAGAATTTCCCGGAATTTGCCCTCGTTGTTTGGAACAGTTGTAGTAATAAAGTTATAGCAATAGCGGTGAACTTTGCTTCGCCCACTTCGAAGACGGATACCCCAAGGGTACTTCCTCGCTACACTCGGGCGCAAGCTCAGTCCGGCTAGGGCTAAAGCCCTGCCTGGAGTTCTGTCCCCACATCGAGACAGTCTGGGGACGGAATTTAATAGTTGCAATAGCCTATATCTTGGAGGAAAAAATGTTTAAACATCTACATTACACGGAAGTTCCAGCTGAGGTGGTTGCAGTTGAAGGAGCTGAGAAGGTAACCGTTCGTTGGGTTATCAGTGAGGCCGACGGCGCGCCTAATTTTGCCATGCGGATTTTCGAGTTTGAGCCAGCCGGCCATTCACCCTACCATGCCCATGAGTGGGAGCATGAGACTTTTATATTAGAAGGTGATGGTTATCTGACAATTGAAGGTGAAAAGCGCCCTTTTAAAACCGGCGATGTGATCTTCTTGCCCGGTGGCACAACTCATAATTTTACCGCTGGAGAAAAGGGTATGCGCATGATGTGTCTGGTCCCTAACGGTTGCAAATAAAGTTTTGCTCTAAAAGAGAAATAACTATTCTGCTGCCCGCTATAAAGTTATAACTAATAGCAAGGAGCTTTGCTTCGCCCTCACAAACGGGGTCAAAGCTGGGGTGCTAACGCACCTTCTACCAGCAATGACCCCAATCCCGGCAGGTCGTGGGCGGCACCTGAATAGCGTTACATTGTTTTAATATAATGAAGTCAATTTGTAGTGGTCATTCTCCAGTTGTCAGCTCGCAGCAAAATACTGACGACTGAAAACTGACTACTGGCGACTGCTTTGAGGTTGTCATGATAAATCTAAAAACCAGTGACCTTCGTATTCAGGAGACCAGACATCTGGCCCCTCCAGCGGTTCTGCTTAATAAATATCCCCTGCCGGAAGCTGGGGCTCGATTTGTTCTTGAGAGCCGTCAAGCGATTGCCGGCATTATCAGTGGTGCCGATGCACGACTCCTGGTGGTTGCCGGGCCCTGTTCGATTCATGATCCTGCAGCAGCCCTGGATTACGCCCGTCGCCTGAAAAGTTTGGCCGATCAGTATCCGGAAGAACTTCTGGTCGTGATGCGGGTCTATTTTGAAAAACCGCGCACCGTGGTTGGTTGGAAAGGCTTGATTAACGACCCCAGGGTTGACGGTAGTTTTGCCATTAATGAAGGTCTTGAGATTGCCCGGAAACTGTTGGTCGAGATCACTGAACTTAAGGTTCCCGCAGCAACTGAATTTTTAGATACGATCATCGGCCAGTTTATTGCCGACCTGATCTGTTGGGGAGCAGTTGGGGCGCGAACCACTGAAAGCCAGATTCATCGAGATCTGGCTTCCGGTCTTTCGATGCCGGTGGCGTTCAAAAATGGTACGGATGGAGATGTTCAGGTCGCCATCGACGCTGTCCGGGCTGCTCGTACACCGCAATGGTTTCCCTCAATAACCCGGGAAGGGGTGGCCGCTATCTTGGCGACCAAAGGCAATGATTGGGGACATATTGTTTTGCGGGGCGGGAGTAAGAGCGGTCCTAATTATAAATCTGCTGAAGTTGGTGCGGCGGTTGTTGCCCTGGTGAAATCAGGTCTACCGCCTTATCTGATGATTGATTGCAGTCATGGTAACAGTTTTAAGGATCATCGTCGGCAGATCGATGTGGCCTGTGAGGTTGCGCGTCAGGTGGCGGATGGAAATCAGCATATCTGCGGTCTCATGTTGGAGAGTCACCTGGTTGAGGGCCGTCAGGAGTATAAGGACAAAGAGTCCGCCTGCTACGGTCAAAGTATTACCGATGCCTGTATCTCGATTGAGCAGACGGCAACTCTTTTTGCCGAACTGGCTAACGCCGTCAGGATCCGTCGCGAAAAGTGTTAATTTGTCGGTTCAGAATTACCCTGTAGCATCTTGAGATACTCATCTTCACTGATTACGGAAACTCCTAGCTGGCGAGCTTTTTCGGTTTTGCGGGCTCCGACATTTTCGCCGCAAACCAGGTAGGCGGTTTGGCCGCTTACCGCTTTCTGTATCTTGGCCCCCAACCGGCGGGCCTCCTCTTCCATCTCCTCACGGCTGCCTTTTTCCATCTTTCCGGTAAAGACAATGCCTTTTCCCGTGAGCTGGTGATTGTCGAATGACCCTTCCTCAATCCGAGGAGTCAGGATTAAATTGAAGCCCAAGCCCAGCATATGTATGATATCCGACCGACATTTGCCGAGACCTTCGGTAATGGTTTTAGCGGTCAACTCGGCAAAACCGGGGATCGCGGCTATAGTTGCCGGTTCAATCTCTTCGAGAAGATTGTTGAGGGGGATTTGGGCCAGCAGTCGGCGGCTGTCGCCGCGTCCTAATGATGGAATTCCGAAAGCGGCCAGAAAACGCCAGTCCCCGACCTCCTTGCCCCGGCTTAAACTCAGAGCTTGTGTCAGGTTGAGTGACTGTTGCGGGCCAAAATCAAGATCGTTGAAATCCGTTTCGGTCATCGCATAGATCTTTTCAAGGCTGTCATAGTTATTTTCAACCAGCCGTTTGATGGTCTTGATCCCAAACCAGTCGGCGGTTCCCAAGGTTTTGAACCAGTGCAGTAATCGTTGTTCAATCTGAGCCGGGCAGTCAGGGTTACGGCATTTAAGAAAATCGTTACTCCAGCTTAAGATACTGTTGCAACGAGGACAGTTTTCGGGCAGGGTGACACTGATTGCCGCTTCGAGAACCTTTTCCAGTTTTGGGATTACCTCGCCGCTGCGAATTATCTCAATGTGAGCTCCGGCCCCCAGGCCCTGCTCTTTTACAAGCCCGGCATTATGGGCTGTAACCCGCCTGATTGTGGCTCCGGAGATGTTTGTCGGGGTGACCTCCAGAACCGGGGTGATGGTGCCGGTTCGGCCGACCTGCCAAGTAATCTCAATGACTTCAGCTCGGGCCGTTTCACCTTTACTCTTGATTGCGATCTGCCAGCGGTAGTGGTGGTCGGTGTAGCCCATAAGTTGTCGCAGTTCGAGATTGTCAACTTCGGCTACAAGGCCATCAAGGGGGTAGTTGCTTTGGCTTGCAATATCTTCTTTTAAAAACTCGATTTTGGCCAGCAGTTCTTCGCCTGAGCCTTGCCAGGATGGCAGTTGCTTGTAAGGGACAAATTGAACCGCACCGGCTTTAAGGGCTTTTTCAGCATGCGGGTTTATGGTGTCAGAGTTGATGATGCCGACGACCAGATTACGCGGGTGCTCAAAGTGGGCCGCCAGATACTCTTCGAAATAAGAGTTTGTAATGACAATTTCGCCGAGTCCCTGGCCTCGTCCGCCTAAAGGCACTACCCCTTTGGCAAAAGCCGAACTGATCTCATAGCCGGTTTCGCCGTTACCACGGGTCGCAAAAATCTGTCCATCATCACGGGCGGCGAGGCCGTCGAGTTTGGGGGTTAAACGAAAGCCGGGGATTGAAAGGTGGTTTTCAGCAGCGCATTTCTCGGCTCGTTCGATAAATCGGGCCAGAGCCTCTTTCGTGTAAGCTTTCTCAGTTGAGAGCATTGGCTGCGGATGGCGGACTTCGCGGCGACCGGAGAATTTCTCAGGTTCGACCTGGTGGAGAAAGGGGTGCCCTGGTACGAGACTTCGCAACTCTTCAACCAGATTATCATATTCAGTATCGCTTATCAGAGGCTTTCCTTGACGATAGGCGTGGTTATATTTCTGTAGTTTTTCGACAAGCAGTTCCAGATGGTCGTTTTGCTCTTGCGCTGGCATGGGTTCTTGGTTCCTCGGCTGGTGAAAATTTGGTGGTTGCCAGAATGTCTGGGAAGTTAAGGTTTGGGCCCGGTTGACAGCAGGCACGGTTAAAATCAAGGCGCTTAACAGCGTGATAATGACAAGTCTAGGCATAACTAAATGGTTATAAATAGTCATACTTCATGGTTGTCCAAAAGTTGGCGGATTTTTCTCAATAATACCGGCACATCGTATGGTTTGTTGAGAAACCTTCCATCTTTAAACATCTTGTCGTTCCGGTTCACACGGTCACCCAGATAACCTGACGTAAACAGGACCTTTGTCCGGGGGTGAGTGGCTGTTAGCTTTTCACTTAACTCTTTACCACCCATTACCGGCATCACGATATCTGTAAAGAGCAGGTCAATAGAGTCTTGGAAATCTTTGGCTTTTTCCAAAGCATCCAAGCCATTCTCTGCTTCGATCACTGTATAGCCAGCCAGTTCCAGTACTCGCGTGGCAATCTTTCTGGTTTCCTCTTCGTCTTCTGTTAGCAGAATCACTTCACTGCCTCCAGGTGCCGGTTCCAATATTTCAGTTTTTACTACATTGGTCTTATCAACTTTAGCGCTTGGCCAATATATTTTAAATGTGGCTCCCTGTCCCGGTTCACTCTCAACCTGGATGGTGCCATCGTTCTGTTTGACGATACCATATACAGTTGCCAGACCGAGGCCGGTACCCTTGCCCACCTCTTTGGTCGTGTAAAAAGGCTCAAAAATATGTGCCAAAACCTCTTTGGAAATACCGCAACCATTATCAGCAATCTCTATAAGCAGGTGCCAGCCGGGTTTCATGCCTTCGTGAAACGAGACAAAGTCATCATCGAGAGGCACCTCAGAAATTGAAATGGTAATATTTCTCCCTGAGGACAGGGACTGGTCTTTGATGGCATCGGCAGCATTGACGACAAGATTGATGATAACCTGTTCCAATTGACCGGGGTCAGCTAATATAGGTGAAAGTTTTTCCCCAATTTCGAGTTTCAGGATAATATCCTCTCCAATCAGCCGTTTAAGCATTATAATCAGGTCATTTGTCAGATATTTGATTTGAATCAATTCGGTCTTGATAGCCTGTTTGCGACTGAAAGCCAGCAATTGCCGAGTCAGATTACCGGCTCGCTCAGCAGCTTTGTCAATATTTGCCAGGTTGTCCCATAACGGGTTTTCTGTCGTCGTCGCCATCATCCCTAACTGAGCGTGACCATTGATTACGGTCAGGATATTGTTGAAATCATGGGCCACGCCTCCCGCCAGAGTGCCGATCGCCTCCATTTTTTGGGACTGATACACCTGTTCCTGTAGTTTCTTGACCTGCCTTTCCGATAAGGTTCGTTGGGTCACATCTCGACCCATGCCACTAAAATAAGGTTCGCCTTCATCCGATTTCACCAGCGTAGTGTGATACTCGATATAGATTGCGCGCCCGTTTTTTGCACGGTAACAAGTAACCCCTTGAGAGTGACCCTCGCTGTTGAGTTGCTTCAAATACTCAGTTTCATACATGGATCTGAACTCAGGTTTCATGAAATCCGATGCTTTTCGACCAATGAAGTCTTCTTGTTTGTAGCCGAAAATTTTCCCCATAGCCGGGTTGACGGAAAGAAAACGACCGTTAAAATCATGGGTATAGATCAGGTCGGTTATGGAGTTGAATAGATCCTGGAAACGCTTATCTGATTGCCGGAGATTTTTTTCAACTTCTTGTCGCAAGGTCAGTTCGAGATCTTTTTTTACAACGGCTTTTTCAAGGTTACGATTAAGGTTTCTCAGGCGAATGGAGAGGAGTGAAAACAGCAGTATAGTAATAGCCGTACCCAGGAGATAGGGCCAATATTGTCTGCTTGCATCGGCTATAGAAAACTGACCATAATCACGATATGGGTCGAGTCTGAGCTCTCGCAAGCACTCGTGCACGGGCAGATAATTGAGAGGGGTGCTCCAGCCGAAACTGTGGGAACTCTGGGCGGCATGACTGTCAGAGGGCATATCGATCAGTGCCTTGGCGACCTGTATGGCTAAAGTGTCATCAACATGATTAAGTTTGGCCAAGGGCCATTCCGGATAGGCTCTGGTTGAGTGTAGCAAGTGATGTGCACTCAACCGGTAATTTAAAGACGACTGGTCATGAATCACCTTGAAATCAGCCAGGTTGATTTTATCCTCTTCAGCCATACGTTCAAGAGTGCTGGTTCTTACACATCCGACATCCGCTTTGTCATCCAGCACCATGTAGGCGGCAGCATCATGGGTTCCGGCGAATAACAGTGAGGTGAAATCCTTCTGGGAATTGATCCCTGCCTGTTTCAACTCTCGAAGTACTGTAAGCCAGCCACCAAAGGATTTTGGATCTACACCAACAAACCTTTTGCCGACTAAGTCTTTTGTTGAGGTGATATCTTGGCGGTTGGTCTTAGTGAAGATCACTCCGGCAAAGGTGGTCATAGGCTTATCATAAACGTCCTTATTTATCAGCGTGACAAGCCGATCCACCTTATGATTGATTTCCAGTGAAACATAGTAAGCGGGGTTGGTCAGGACAAAATCAATTCCACCTTTTTCGACGGCCGGAATAACCTGATCGAAATTAAGCGGGACAATTGAAAATGAATAGTCTGGGATGTTTTGGGAGAGATATTCGGCGGTGGCCGACCATTTTCGCAGGCAGTTTTGAGCCCCACGTTTGGCTAAAACACCGATTTTCACTTGTTCATCATCGGCATAAACGGGTGAAGTACTAATTAACGGTAAGGAAAATATGGGGACTACCAGTAGTAGCAAATATATCCGAAAAACTGATTTCAATCGGTTCATGGATGTCCCCTCTCTATTTTTTAAAACCTAACCCTACCGAGCCGGAAGCAAAAAGGTAAAATTCAAGTTAAATAACCACCCCAGAGTTCACAGAGAAAAACTTTCCATCTGGAAGCTCTGTGGTTCAAAAGAAAGTCTTGACCATTTTGCGTTAAATTTCATTGGTAAGGTACTAATAACCTAAACAAAAAGGGGCAAGCAAGATCACGCTATTTCATCCATGACGTAACACTCGTATAAAACATATTAATATACATAGTACCTCAAGTCAACCAGGGTAAGGATTATGATAGATGCCGGTGTTATGACTTTTTCATTTGTCGGTATCGGGCTCGGTTTTGTTCAGAGTGCAACGTTGTCTGTTTCTGAAAATAATCGGGCATAATTTTTTTGAGAATTCGCCCTCATGGCTGACTTTGGTTAAGCCGGTTGCCAGTTTGAGGGGGGGCAGTTTGAGTAGGGCTTCGGAAAGGTTTGTCGCCTTGGCGTTGTTGGTCAGATCTCGGGCTTGATTGAGGATTGTGATGGTGTCGTAAGCGTAGGCATCATAGATAGAGGGCTGCTCCTGGTAGGTTTTCAGGTAGAGATTTCGGTAGGTGATGGCAGTCTGGGGTGGTTGTGGAAGGCTTAGGTCAAGGTCGAAAAAAATCGCTCCTTCAAGGTTGCTTCCGGCCTCATTTTCGAGGCGGTAATCGTTGCCACCGCGAGTTCCGTAGAGTTGGCATTGGTCCAGGTTGTGAAAGGTTAGTTGAGGGGCGAGAAGTCGCAGTCGTGGGTAAAAATCAGCAATGACTAAAGCCGTAAACGGGTATGCCGGTATCTCTTTTCCGGTTGTCGAGGTGGGGTTGCATTGAAGGTCTGTGATCGCGGCGCTGAAGTCGGTTTCGGCTGGGTCGTAAGCGCTGACCTTGACGGTCGTGGTTTTTCCGTTTAGGCATGAATTGATAAAGGTGGCTTTGAAGTCGTTGCCAAAGTCGTTGTCGGGGTGGAGGAGAGCGACTCTTTTTTCATCTTTCTGCTGGATAAATCGGGCCACTTCACGGGCTTGGTTGGCGGCGCTCAAGAAATGTTGAAAGACATTTGTCCCGAGGTTTGTCAGGTGAGGTTGTGGTGCCAGGAGGATTATCGGCAAATTGCACTTAATGGCTTTTTCGGCCGCCGAATGTGCCAGCTTACTCTGGATTGGACCTAAGATAATAGTTGCTTGATCATCTTTAAAATGGTTAATGGCATCACCGGGGGTGGTTTTGGCAGAATCTGCCAGGATTAGGTGCCACTTGTAGGCCTTGCTTGTGGGCTTAGAAATTAACGCTAGCTCCAGACCGCGTTGAAAACGTTGGCCGATGGCCGCATACTCTCCACTCAGCGGCAGAAGTATGCCAATTGCCCAGCTTTTGTCGCCGGCTGGTAGCGGTAATTTTGGTGGAGGAAGTATTTGCGGCAATAGTAGCTTTTGTCCTGTAGTCTTAGGTTGGCGTGGGCGTACCAGTTCGCTGCCGGAGCTTAAAGCATCAGCCTGAGAAGCCATCGTCGTCAATATGAAAAAAATCGAGCTTATGGCGATGATGGTTCTGGTTGTATTGGCAATCAAATTTTTCACGAGTTTGCCTGGTTGAGGTTACGCTTTGTTTCAAGGTGCCCTTAAGTGAAGCGAGTATCTGTCTGTTTAGACTTGTAGTGATTTTTCGGTGGCACTGTCAACTGCTTTTCCTGGTTGTGGGTAATAGAGAGAGGTTTTTTATGAATATCGTGATCTTTGAGGAAGCCGATTTTGTTGGTGAGCAGCGGGTTGTTCTGGCTGGGCGGCGAGCCATCCATATTGTCAAGGTTCTCAAGTCCAGGGTTGGAGATCGTTTGCGGGTGGGCCGTTTAAATGGTGCTATGGGGTCTGGCGTAATCGTTGAGCTGTCCAGTTCGAATGTCGTGCTTGAAGTTGATCTTGATCGTTCCTCCCCGCCGCCGTTACCGGTTCGTCTGCTGTTGGCGCTGCCGCGCCCCAAGGTTTTGCGGAGAGTTCTGGCGGCAGCGGTGACCATGGGAGTTAAAGAGATCTTTATCTTTAACTCCTGGCGGGTCGAGAAAAGTTATTGGCAGAGCCCTTGGCTGGAAGTTGATAGGCTGCGCGAGATTGCTCTTTTGGCCCTTGAGCAGGCGGGCGATACCAGATTGCCGGAAATTTTTCTTAAAAATCGTTTTCGCCCCTTCGTTGAAGATGAGGTGCCGCTTCTGGCGCAAGATTGGGATGCTTGGCTATTGCATCCGCAAGCTGGAACCTGTTTGCGAGATGTTTCTGGTCAGGCGCCCGCCCTGGTTGCGGTTGGGCCTGAAGGTGGTTTTATTCCATTTGAGGTCGAGATGCTGGTTGCTTCCGGGCTTAAGAGTGTCTCTCTGGGCCCCCGTATATTGCGGGTTGAACAAGCGGTGCCGGCAATCCTTGGTAATTTTATGTAGTAAAATATAAGCGGGCTCATGGCCTGTTGTTGAATGTCTATTTAGAGGCCCCCGTAGTTGACCGGTTTTATTCGTGTAACCACCGAGGCCATTTTTTTTAGAAGGTATTCGCACCGGTTGGTTGCGGGGGAGTTTTTAAAATTAGAAAAACTTTATTTTTATCCTTGACAAAGGTGGCAGGGGGAGGTAACAAGGTGGGATAAAGTGGTAGATTGTGGGTTAGATTGTCCTCCTCGTGGGGAGTGGTGGTGGAGATGTCCTTTCGCGGTCGTTATGAATATTCCCTTGATACTAAAGGGAGGCTCAATATTCCAGCTAAATTTCGGGAGATCATGGTTCATGAGTACAACTCTGAACTGGTGATCACAACCGCTTTAGAGGGCTGTCTCGACTGTTTCCCGCTGGCAATATGGACTAAGGTTGAAGAGAAGCTTAATGCTTTGCCTTCTAGTCGTATTGAAGTCAAGCGTTTTAAGCGTTTTTATATCTCCGGTGCGGTTGAATGTTCTCTCGATAAACAGGGGCGCGTCCTGTTGCCACCGACTTTGCGTAACTGGGCCGGGCTTGATCGACAAGAGAACAACGTTGTTATTGCCGGACAGATAGACAAATTGGAGTTGTGGAGTCAGGATCGTTGGGGTGTTGAAGCACAGGCCACCACCGGGTCGCCCGAAGAGATTAAAGGCATTATTGAGGTTCTGGAGGAGTTAGGTGTGTCAATATAGTCGATAGTGCCCAGTGTGAATATTGCGCTGGGCACTGTTTTTTGCTGGCAACTTAAGTTCTTGGTTTACTGATGGAACATATTCCGGTTCTCCTGAAAGAGAGTGTTGATATTCTGCTGGCTGGCAGGAGGGTTGCCGGTGGTCAAGGAGTTGTAGTTGATGCGACCTTTGGTGGAGGTGGTCACTCTCGCAGCATCCTGGAACGTAGCGCCTTAGGGGTTTCGGTGGTGGCTATTGACCGCGATCCGGCAGCTGTTTTGAGAGCGCAGGGCCTGTTTTTGGAGTTTGCATCTCGTTTCAAACTTCTGGCGGGAAATTTCGCTGATATTTCTGAGCTCCTTGATAATGCGGGAATCAATAAGATAGATGGTTTGCTGCTTGATATTGGTCTCTCGACTTATCAGTTGGAAGAGGGCGAGCGGGGGTTTAGTTTTCAATCCGAAGGGCCGCTTGATATGCGTATGGATCCGACAACCGGAGAGCCGGCTGCCGATATAGTCAATCAGGCAGATTATAAAACCTTGACCAAAATATTTCGCGATTTTGGGGAAGAGCCCTATGCTGCGGCCATCGCCCGTAAAATTGTCGAAATTCGTCCCCAAAAACCGCTATTGACGACTCGATCCCTGGCGGCCTTAGTCGAAGATATGGTGCCGGTTTACAAACGTTCTCGCCGCCATCCGGCAACTCGTATTTTTCAGGCTTTACGTATTTTTGTTAATGATGAGCTTAATGCTCTTGAACAGGTTCTTAATGTTGGCCTTGGGCGCCTGGAACCCGGGGCTCGACTGGTGGTCATCTCCTATCACTCTCTCGAAGATCGTCTTGTGAAGCAGGTTTTTCGCCAGGCTTCTAAAGGTTGTGTCTGTCCACCGCGAGTGCCAGTTTGCGGTTGTGGAAAGCAGCAAAAGGTTAAAATTCTGAATAGGCGGGGACTACGTCCCCAAGCTTCAGAAATAGCTCTCAACCCTCGTAGCCGCAGCGCTTGTCTGCGAGCCATTGAATTTTTATAGGGGATTAATTTTAAGATAACCTCCTAAGGTGTTTTCGTGGCAGCGAAAAAAGATCAGCCTTCTCAATGGGGGTGGCTCAATA
>DAOWIX010000057.1 GCA_030640695.1 Deltaproteobacteria bacterium
AAAGTTCAAAAACCAATAAAGAGCGAGATTAAACCTGAGTCCAAGACTGAGAGCGGGCCTGAGGTCGAACCTGAGAAAATCGGGGAAAGTGGAGCTCGAACCAGCCCTGAAACCGAATCTGCGGAAATCACCCCAGAACCGGTTCCCGTTTCAATGCCAGAGAAGTTGCCCACTAAAGAAGAAACTCAACAACTTTCTCCTCCCGAATCCCGATCCGAGCCTCCAATGTTGGCCTCGCCGGTGGCATCTGAGTCGGTGAAACCAGTGACTGAAGAGGTTGTTGCACCGCCAGCCGAAACTTCTGCCGTAGAGATTGAGCCGCTTACGATGATTGAACCTCTACCCGGTCAGGAGTTGTTCGACCAGGGTTTAAAAGCCTACCAGGAAGAAGATTATGTAGCTGCTGAGGAGTTTTTCAGTCAACTGGTGGACTCTTTCCCCGACTCATTGCTCAACATTACGGCCCAATTCAGGAGCTTTGATGCCCGGGCTCAGGCGGCCCTTGCCAGCGGCGGCAACCGCGATCGTCTGGCTGGAGTGATTGATGAGTTTCTGGTAGCTGTGCGGATGCACGAAGATCATTTTGAAGCTCCCTGGGCCTTTCTGCAGGTCGCCCGGCTTTATGAAAAGATGGAGTTTTTTTATGAGGCTGCCGGCGTTTATAAGGCTCTGTTGACGCGTTTTCCAGAGAGCTCTTTCGCCGCCGCCGCCAATTTTGCCTTGGCTCGGCTTAATTTCTCCCTGAAACGATACCAGAATGCCTATGATGATTTTTCAAGTTTGCTCAAGCGCCAGCCGGAAGGTGGTTTCTCAGTTTATGCCCACTATTATAGAGCCAATGCCCTGACCTATTTGGGGAAAGCGCGACAAGCTTTGGATGAGTATCGAATTGGTCTGGAAAAAGATCCAGATTTTCTCCAGCGCGATCCTCTCTCACTCTACCTCCTCGGCAGCGCCTATCACAGGTTGTTGCGCTACCCTGAGGCGAAAGAGTATTTTCTGACGATGCGCAATCTCTTTCCGGATAATGAAAACACCTCCCAAGCCCTGGCCAAGATTGGTGAGATTCTGGTTGTCGAAAAGAAATTGCCGGAAGCGATGCTTATGTTTTCGACGGTTGTCAAAGAGTTTCCCGGTAGCCAGGGTGACATCGTCTCTCGCCTGAAGATGGCCATCTTGGGAGAGGATTCTAAAGTCCGGCATGAGTTGGAACAGATCAATGAGAATTATAGAGAGTTACTTGCTAGTGAGGAGGCCTATCGCTATTTGCTTGATCACCATCCCGAAAGTCCATTTACCGATATCGCCCGACTCGACTTAGGCCAGCTCTATTTTCGTCAGGGTCAATATAAAAAAGCGCGGCAGGTATTGGGCCATATGTTGACTCGGCGGCTCGAGCCGGGGTTGCGGGAGGCGGCTTTTACAAGCTTGCGCAAAACCATTTTTGCCGAGATTGAGGAGCTCTATAAACAAGGAGAATATGGATCTATTGTTGCGTTGCAACATGAGTATAGTGATGATTTTCTCTCTCGTCCCGGAGCCGTCTATCCATTTTTGTGGGTCGGGGAGGCTCTGCATAAAGAGGGTTTGAAAAACGGTGCTTTGGAGGTTTTTCGGGAAGTCGCAAAACTTAAACCTACACGTCAGCAGAAGCGGATCATCAATTGGGAGATCGGCGACCTTCTGCTCGGGCTTGAGCGATTCGATGAGGCTGAGAGCTATATTGGAGCCCTTAACTTCAAAGAGCTACCGCCAAAGTGGCGGGCGCGGATGTTGTTGTTGAAAGTGCGCCTGCTTCAGCGTCGGGGGCTGCTTCGTGAGGCTCTTGAGCTGCTCGAAAATATTAAAGCCGAGGCTCCTGAATCGGCGATCAAAGAGCGGGTTGAGATGGCAGTTTTAGAGGCTGACCTTTTAATTCTAGTCGAGGAGCAAGGAGAAGCTTTGGAAGCTTTGCGCCGGGCTGTGACCCTGGCCTTTATGCATCCGCAAAAATTTGAGGTTGATCAACGTCTCTTGTTGGGGTATCGACTTGCCCGCATGTTATACGAAGAAAAAAAATATGATGCGGCCAGTGCCTGGCTTGCTAAACTGGCCCTTTTGGCCCCGACTCCAGAGATGGCTGAATTGCTCTATTGGCAATTGCGTTGTCAGGTTGGTCTCTCTAAAGGGGAGGTGCTAGCTGAGCTCCTGCTCCGTTTGCAACAGGATTATCCGGAGAGCCCCTGGACCGCTTCAGCCCAAAACGCGGTGAAAGATTTCAGATGGCAGCAGGAGAGTCGCTCATTAAAATAGTTCTCTGGGACAGTGATACACAATTTGCTACTGCCCTTTCGCAAATTCTTGTGGAGGCGGGGCTCCGGGTGACGGCAACGGCGCTACCGTCGCTTGATCTCGACCGGGTTCTGGCGACGGAGGCTCCTGCAGCCCTCTTGATGGGAGAGCTTGATTGCGATTTTAAAGGCGACAGTCTGATCCTGTATTTACGTCGCACTTATCCAGATCTTGCAATTTTGCCGGTTGTCGCCCGGCCCACGGTTGATGGGGCTGTGACAGCTATTCGGGCCGGTGCGGTCGACTATCTGTTGAAAAAAAGTTTCTCGTTTGAGGAGCTCGCCGCAAAAGTTGTCGAAATTGTCAAGCACAGATCTCATGTTTCTGAACAAGATTGTAAGGGTGAATTGCTCTTTGGCGATCCGCGCATGGTCAGAATGATGCGTTTGGCGCAAAAGGCTGCAGCTTCCCGGGCGACGGTATTGATTCAAGGTGAAAGTGGTACCGGAAAAGAGCTTTTGGCCCGTTTTATCCAGAAGCAGAGTCCGCGTGCGGCGAAACCGATGGTTGCGATAAATTGTGCAGCCTTACCCGAAAATCTTCTTGAAAGTGAGCTTTTTGGTTTCGAAAAAGGGGCCTTTACCGGAGCTTTACAGAGAAAGATCGGCAAGTTTGAACAGGCCGACGGCGGCACTCTGTTACTCGATGAACTAGGTGAGATGGCCTTTCCTTTACAGAGTAAACTCTTACGGGTCCTTCAGGAGGGTGAGGTTGACAGGCTCGGAGGGCGTCAGCCAGTGCCGATTGATGTGCGGATTATTGCGACCACCAACCGGGATCTGCAACAAGAGGTTGAGGCCGGTAATTTTCGTCAGGATCTCTATTTTCGTCTCAACGTTATTCCTCTAACCATCCCTCCACTGCGCGATCGCCTCCAGGATATAGAGCTCCTTTTGGAGCGCTTTATCAATCAATACAGTCAGCTCAATAACCGTCGTTTTCAAGGTTTGTCAGATGGGGCTCGACGTTTTCTCTTAAACCATAACTATCCCGGTAATGTCCGAGAACTGGAGAATATGGTTGAGCGGGCCGTGGTCCTGGCCGATGGTCCATGCCTCGAGCTTGAAGATTTTTTTATTGATCCTGAAAAAATGCCGGACTTGGAGCAGTTGCCTCCACTTCCAGTCAAAGCATCTGTGGATATTGGTGAAAGCGCCACTTCCAGTCCCGGTTCGATGACAAATCTGCCTTTGCCGGCCGGTACCACCCTGGCCGAAGTTGAACGTTATATGATCTACAAAACCCTGCGTGAGGTTGATTCAAACCGAACCCATGCGGCCGCCCAACTCGGCATCAGCATCAGGACTTTGAGAAACAAACTCAAGGAGTATCGAGAGAAATATGGCGATTCGGGAGAGAATCAGTGACTGTCAGTAAAGATTTATCCTAAACCGGGTTAACCTGAACTATACAGATTAATGCAGATTTTAAATCAAGTTTTGCGCATTTTGCGTGAAATATTGATGATTGTTTTAACCTGAAATTGTGGAGAAAAAAATATGCTTTCCAGGGTGCGACGTTTCATTTTCATAGGGTTGTGTTTGTTGGTGGTTTTTTTGCTGGCAGCCACTTCCGCATCCTCGAGCGAGCCAGTTAAGTGGCCGGAACTGGGTGAGCATCTTGCCAGAAGGTCGATAGTTATGGAGTCGATGCCGGTTATCGATTGTCCGGCTGGTATTGCTGCCGAATCGGCTGAACATCTGGTTTGTCAGGTAATTGAGAATACTTTTTACAAATGGAAAGAGTACGAGTTTTTTACAGCTGCGGGGGAGACCCGCTTGGCGATCGAGATGATTAAACCGGAGGCCCGCCGCCTGAAAGCTGCAGAGGCTCAAATTTTGTTGCATGGTTCAAAGTTGTGCGAGCGTCAAAGGCCTGTTTCTTCGGCAGTTATGACAACTCGTCAACCGCCTAAGACGCCTCGTCGCGTAAAACAGCCAGTTTTTAAAAGTTCAGCTCTTTCTGATGTTAAACCTCCTCTGGAAAAAATCGTTGATTGCGACTCCTCTTGCAAGAGGTTGGATCCTGAGATAATAGTTGCCGAAAGTTTGCCTTCGCTGCGTGAAACTATTAAAGGCAATGATGATAGGGTTCGGGTTGCGGTCAACGTTGATATTACCAGTTATCCCTGGAATACCATCTGCTACCTTGATTTTCTGGTTGCCGGTGATAGCTATAGAGGGTCTGGTATCCTGATCGACTCTAACTGTGTGTTGACTTGCGGGCACAACCTATGGGATCAAGAGCTTAAAGTGTGGTCCACCTCTATGACGGTGACCCCGGCTCAATCTCAGGATTATCAAGGGGGGACTATTTACGCCCCTTTCGGAACGGTTTCCGCGCCGAGCCTTTCAACTAATAGTGCCTATACTGACCGTTCAGGTGGTTTTGAATATGATTATGGAGTAGTTAAGCTTCCCCGGAGTTTTCCCGGGATTTCAACCTTTATGCCCATTGAGTACGATAGTACGCCGTCAGTGATCCATCTTGCCGGTTATCCTGGTGAGGTACAGAACGAGACCAACAGTTTTGATATGTGGTATGATTACGATGAAGTTCTCGGTTATGAGGGGAGTGCTGATCGGGTGCTTTTGCATCAAGCTGATACCTCTGGTGGTCAGAGTGGTGCTCCTGTCTGGAGGTTTGATGATACTACTCAAGCATATCGTCTTGTCGCCATCCATGTTTATGGTGCGGTAAGGGCGAATGGGGCCTGTCGTTTGGTCTCCGCCATAGAGCCTTTTATATCGGAGTGGATGGCTTATGAACCGGTTGATCCAGTTAATTATACCCACTTCAGTTATATTCCCTATTTTTCTACGAGCAATAGTCGCTGGACCGGTTTGGCCCTGGCAAACTACCATGTTAAAGAAAATAGTGTAAAGGTTGATTACTACGCTGCCAACGGTAGCCATTTAGGCAGTGAACAAAAGCGTATCGCTGCTTATGGACAGGAAGTTTTTGCTACTGCGACTGCAAGTGGCACCGAGGGTTGGATTAAGGTCTCCTCAACAGGTTCTCTTAAAGGGCTGGCCCTGATTGGAGATTCGGCTTCGGCTACCATGTATGATGTTGACTTAAAAGAGTCACTACACCGAAAATTTTTATTTCCTCATCTCGCTGCCGATCAAAATTGGCGATCATTCGCTCTGATCTGTAATCCTAACGATACTGCTGCGCGCATCAGTTTTCAGTATTATGATGGGAGTGGTACCCTCGCTTATCAGATGACGACTCCTCCAATACCGGCTAACGGAAGTGTGAATTACGCCGTCTCAACTCTTTTTCAACAGACTTTGACCGGAGGTACAATGGTTATTGAAACAGACCAGCCGGTTACCGCTTTTCTTCTTTATGACAATAAGTTGACAACCTGGAAAGCTGGTTTGAGTGCCGTACCTTTAGAGTAATGTTATTGCTATTGCGATATCAGCCGGTTTTTGGAATCGGCGAGGTTGCAAAAAAAAAGCTCTTGAGGTAAAGGGCTTGCAGTGGATAAATTGTCCATATAAGATTAGTTTGCAAAGATGAGTAAGAGCGATGGCAAAAATTATTATAGCTTGTAGTAAGAAGCCGCTCGCAGCTTTTATTGAGACAGAACTGGTATCTTGCGATGTCGATTGCCGGATTGCTGTTGACGCGGTTCAATTGATGACATTGGTTGTCGAGTTTAAGCCAGATGTGTTGCTTTTTGACTCTGCATTTCCCTCTTCTGACGAGAGTTTAACATTGCTTGGAGAGTTGCGGAGCAATAGTCCAAAGACTCCGATTGTTGGGATTTTTGAGCCCTTTGAGGACGATCAGGATGGAGTCCGAGAGAGTTTCCCCTCTGAAAATATTTTGGCGTTGCCTTTTGCTGGGGATGATTTGCGTGAAAGGTTGAAGCAGGCGGCCGACCTGGAGATAACTAAAAAGAGTGTTGTGCAAGACTTGGAAGAGGACGAAGAGATGGCTAAGCCGCAAGCGGTTCCGGTTGAAGTATTTGAACTTACTGAAATTATCGAAGAAGGCCTGCCCCTTGATGAGATCCCCGGGATTGATGATGGTAAGGCGTCAGAATTTCTTCTGGACGTTGCTTCAGATGAAGCCGAGATGGTGGATGCGGAGTCTAAAGGTGAGATTCTGGATGATCTTGAACTGGATGGTTTTAGCGATACTTTGGATGATTTTGATTCTGATTTTGTTGAATCCGCAGGAGTTGAACCCGATGGCGATAAGGTCGGAGATGCCGGATTTGGTGCGGTAGTTGAAGAGAGCTTGGAGGTTCAACCTGAGGAGGAAAATATTATTGAGA
>DAOWIX010000035.1 GCA_030640695.1 Deltaproteobacteria bacterium
ATCGCTGGGTGCCGCCCGTCTGGGTCGCAATTGCGGCAGTTTCGGGGATCTTGCTGCAACCTCATTTTTCCCTTCCAAGCCGCTGGGTTGTTATGGTGATGGTGGAATGTTGTTTACGGCTGATGCGGAGGTTGCCGAAAGGCTTCGCTGTTTTCGTAACCATGGTCAGAGGAAGCGTTACTATCATGAGATGGTTGGCTGTAATAGCCGTCTCGATACTTTGCAGGCGGCTATCTTGCTGGCAAAATTACCTCATTTCTCTGATGAGGTCAGACAGCGTATTCAGGTTGCAGACCGTTACAGTTCAGCTTTGGCCGAACATTTCATAACACCTCAGGTGGAGGCTGGCAGTGTGTCAGTTTTTGCCCAATATTCATTACGTTCGAAAAAGCGTGAGCAGGTTACTGGCGCCCTGCAGGCGGCCGGAATCCCGGTGGCAATTCACTATCCCATACCTCTGCATCTACAGCCCGCTTTTGCGGATCTGGGGTATCGGGTTGGCGACTTTCCGGTAGCCGAAAAAATCGCGGCTGAAATATTCTCCCTGCCGATGCATCCTTTTATGGTCAGCGAGGAGCAGGATCTGGTCATTGCAACCCTGCTCAAGGCTGTTTGATGTATAAACTGAATTTTGCCGATGCCGCAGTTCTTCCGGTTCTTTTTGGTGAGGGTGGGGAACATCTGCAACAGCTCTCTGAAAGTGCCGGGGTGACGATTAATACTCGGGGCACCACGGTCATGGTCGAAGGTGACCCCCTGAAAGCGGAGCTTGCCCTCTCCGTCTTGCAGGAGCTCTACGATCTGGTGGTCGCCGGTTATCCTCTCTTTACGGCCGATATCGATTATGCCTGGCGTATAAAATCGGCCGATGCCGGAGTTGTTTTAAAAGAGATTTTTCTCGATAAGGTCTATATCCGCGGTAAAGGCGGGGCGCGCCGTTACATCTCTCCCAAAAGTCGGGGGCAGAAGTACTATATCGACGCCATCCGGCGGCATGATATCGTCTTCTCCGTAGGCCCGGCCGGTACAGGTAAGACCTATCTGGCGATGGCTATGGCAATTGCCGCCCTGCATGAACACAAGGTTGAGCGCATTGTTTTGACGCGGCCTGCGGTTGAAGCCGGTGAACGTTTAGGCTTTCTGCCCGGCGATTTGCAGGATAAAATTGACCCCTACCTACGCCCTCTCTATGATGCCCTGCATGATATTATCTCGTTTGACAAGACCCGGGAAATGTTGGATAAAGGTATTATTGAGGTGGCCCCGTTGGCTTTTATGCGAGGTCGGACTTTAAATGATGCTTTTGTGATTTTAGATGAAGCCCAGAATACGACCAACGAGCAGATGAAGATGTTTTTAACCCGGCTCGGTTTTGGTTCCAAAGCGGTGATCACCGGCGATGTGACGCAAACTGATCTCCCCGGTGATCGCAAATCGGGCCTGGTTATAGTGCAAAAGATTCTTAATGGGGTGCCAGGGATCGATTTTTGTCATTTGACTTCGGCCGATGTTGTTCGCCATCCTTTGGTTCAGAAAATAATTACTGCCTATGAACTAAATGAGGGGTGAACTCAAGCGATGTCTCTTTATATAAGCGACCGGCAAAAGAGCGAGAAGGTTGACCTTGAATCTATCCGTCAATTATTGGTGCCGGTTCTGGTTGAACTTGACATTGTTGATCTAGATCTCGAGATTGAGTTGCTCGATGATCGGCAAATTGCTGAACTTAATGAGAAATTTTTTAGTCGTCCATGGCCGACCAATGTGATATCCTTTCCTCAGGAGAAAGAGAGTGGTCATTTAGGTGATGTTGTGGTTTCGGTGGAGACTGCCTGGCGGGAGACCAAAGCTCTCGGTTATAGCCTTGATGAGGGGGTTGTCTACTACCTGATTCACGGAATTCTTCACCTCTTAGGATTTGAGCATGTCGGGGTCGAAGTCGAAGAGGCCGCCGCCATGGAGCGTCGTCAGGATGAACTTTTTGATCTAGTGCTTTCAGGCACTATGATAAAATATAAATGAGTTTTTTGCTAGTTTCTATGGTTTTACTGACGACTGGCGACTGACCACTAGTTTAGGAGTTTGTTTGAAAAATGGCTTATAAAGTACAAAAATCTATACAGGAGATCAACGAGCGTATCAAAAGTGGCAAGGTGGTCGTCGTCAATGCCGAAGAGATGATTGGTATTGTCGAAAAGCATGGTGCCGTCGAGGCGGCCCGCAAGGTTGATGTTGTTACCACTGGCACCTTCGCGCCGATGTGTTCTTCCGGGGTCTTTCTTAATGTTGGTCATACCTCACCTAAGATTAAAGCGAGTCGGGCCTGGATTAATAATGTTCCGGCTTATGGCGGTGTCGCGGCGGTCGATTTCTTCCTCGGCGCTACCGAGCCCAGCGATGATGATCCCTTAAACAAGGTACATCCCGGTCAGTTCCGCTATGGTGGTGGTCATGTAATCCAGGATCTGGTGGACGGTAAGAAAGTTCATCTCTATATGGAAGGTTATGGCACCGACTGCTATCCGAGTAAGGTGGTGGAGAAGGATATCGATCTTGAATCGATGCCTAATGCTATCCTCTGCAATCCTCGCAATGCCTATCAGAACTATAACTGCGCCATTAATCTGTCGGAAAAAACCATCTATACCTACATGGGGGTTTTGCGGCCCAAAGGTGGCAATGCCACCTACTGTAGTGCCGGTCAGATCAGCCCTCTTTTCAATGATCCCTACTATCTGACCACTGGTTTAGGAAGCAAAATTTTCTTAGGTGGCGGGATTGGTTTTGTGACCTGGAGTGGAACCCAACATAGTCCGAATGTACCTCGCGGTGAAAATGGTGTGGTTACAGAGGGGGCCGGGACTCTGATGTTGACCGGTAACCTCAAAGATATGTCGCCACGCTGGCTGGTTGGAGTCAGTATGCTGGGTTATGGCTGTAGCCTGGCAGTCGGGGTCGGTATTCCAATTCCCATTATTAATGAACAGATGGCCCAATTTACGGCGGTTCGTGATGCCGATCTCTATACCCAGGTAGTTGATTATGGTTATGACTATCCGATGGCTGTCTCTCGCAGTTATGGTGAGGTCAGCTATGCCGATCTCAAAAGCGGAATGATCGAGGTTAATGGCAAGAAAACTCCGGCTACTCCACTCTCCAGCTATAGTCGGGCTTTAGAAATTGCCGACAACCTGAAAGAGTGGATTGCTTCAGGGCGATTCACCTTAGGTGAAGCTCAGATGCTGTTTTCCGGTCACGAACTTGCCCCTCGTTAAAGTACAAATTTATGTCACGAATTAAAAATTTTACAGCCTGGCTTCTGGTCGCCATGTTTCTCTTCTCCTGGCAGCCTCTTTTCTCGAACCAGTCGGGAGACGGATTACACCTGCCCGAGGTTGTGGTTATTGGTGAGGACCGCGCCCGGATAGAGGGTTTTCGTGATTTTGGTCTCTTGCCAGCCTTGGCACCGGGCATTAAACTTGAGCCGGTGGCCGAAAACCTGACCCTTGAGGCTGGTGCGAGCCCTGGTCCTGACTGGGAGACGGCGGCGGCTCAAACGCCGGGCTGTGCTTACCGGAATCCGGTCACCGCTTCTCTGGCGCGTGGTTTTGGTGGGGCTGAGGGTTATTATCGGAGTGGTCGCCAGAAATATCTTGATGGACTTCTGGATGAAGCAAACGCATATTTCAGGGCCGGTCTTGAAAAATTCACTACTTCAGAGCTGGTTCCCGATTTTCATTACTGGCTGGCCGAGATCGCCTTTCGCCAGGAGAATTTCAGTTCTGCACGGAGCCATTTTGCCGTTGTAACCGAGAGAGAATCAAACCTTTTTTATCACTTTTCCTGCTACTCACTGGCCTGGCTTGACTATCGTGATAAAAATTATCAGGCGGCTGTCAAATGGTTTGCGGTGGCCGCCCAAAGTTCTGATCGACGGTTGGCAGCGGCGGCCCTTTTCTGGGGGGGGGAGGCTCTTTTTTATGCAGGCCAGCCGGAGTTGGGGCGTTCCACCTTGTTGCGCCTGACAGCCGGATATCCCGAAGCCGCAGAGTATCGAGCGGCGCTCTATCGTTTGGCGACGATCTCCTTTAACGAACGCGACTACCAGACGGCCCTCAACTATCTGACCGCTTTGCCCGAGTCGGCTGTCGGGAGTGACATGTTGCAGCGACAGGCTGATCTGGCACGGGGCTGGTGTCTCTATTTTCTTACCTCCTTTGTCGATGCACGAACTCTTTTCATGGTGCTGCAAAGTGATAGTGCGAGTTATGATGATGTCGTGCCACTTGCATTTTTAGGCGAAATACTTTCTTTACTTAAACAAAAGAACCTGGATGAAGCAGGCCACATTTTCGCATCTCGACCAGAAAGTTTACGCCAATCTGCGGTTGCCGCCGCCGCTCTCCGGGAGTTGTCGGCTGCTTATATTGAAGGCGAAGATTATGCAGCGGCAGCACTTTTGGGCCAGCAGCTGATCTCCTCTTTTCCGGCTTTACTGATCCAGGCCGATGACTATCGTCGTTTAGCGAGGCTGCAGGCCAGGCTCGGTGAAAATGATCAGGCGCTTAAAACTCTTGCCCTTGGCATTGAGGCCTTAACCGGGCCCGGAGGGGCAGATCTTGTTTTACGACTGGAACGGGCCCAGATTCTCCTTGCTACCGGTGCCGTCGATAACGCTCTTGTTGTTCTGGAGCCTCTTTTTTCTGAAAAAGATAAGTTTTCACTGGCTGATGATCGGGCTTTGCTCTATCTTCTTTTAGCTCGATCCCTGAATCGTCTTGAGAGATTTCCGCAAACTTTGACTATCCTGGCACCTTTGCCGGCCGGACTTACGCCTGCATGGCTGGCTGATCTTATCTATGAGCGGGGTTGGGCCGCTTTAAAGAGTGATGCTTTCTATTTGGCCATCAATGATTTTACCGGCTATCTCGAATTGGCTCAAGAGACCGAAAAACCTTTGCTGATGGTTCAGAATGCTGAAATTAATCGGGCTGAAGCACTTTTCAACCAGCATCGTGACCAAGAATCGGCAGCTGCGCTGAGTAGTTTTGTCGAGCGCTATTCACAGAGTCCTTTTCTGGCTCGGGCGCAAAACTACAGAGGGATGATTGCTCTTCGGCAGGGAAATTTTGAAGAGGCCGCTAATATTTTTGCTAATCTTTTGTCTTATGAGGAGAGCATTGACGGAGCTCTTTTTGCCGAGGTTCTCTACAATCTCGGTGAGAGTCTCTTCAGCCTTGGCAACTTCCCGGAGGCTATCAAGACCTATCAGCGGTTGATCGATAAGTACCAAGGTGATGAAGTCGGCGGCCGGGCGTTGATCCGGATGGGTGAGAGCCATTTTAATCAGGGGGCTTATTTGAAAGCCCAGCTTGTCTACTTGCAAGCCAAACGGACTTTTCCTGGCGGTCCGATTGATGAAAAGGCGAGTTACGGAATGCTGCTTTTGGCCTACAATCAGGACAAATTTTCCTATCTTGAAATTGAGGTGAAAAGTTTTATCGCCCGTTTTCCTGAATCATCATATACCGTGCCGTTGATGTTATTGCTTGCCGATCTCTACCAGCGTCAAGGGCGCCAGGCCGATCTTCTAGCTCTCTTTAAGCAGTTGGAAGATGGTGAATATGCCAGGGATCTTAAGCTTGAGGCCCACTATCGACACTTTAAAATTGATCTTAATAAAGGCCGGCGAAAAGAGGCTCGGGATGATTGTTTGCGGCTGTTGGAACGTTTCCCTTTTAGTAAATATGAGTGTGACTGTCGCCTGTATTTAGCTCGTTATGCTTTTGCCGACAACGATTATGCGGCGGCGTTTGAGACCCTGGTCGGATTGCCTGAGGCTTGCCCTGATCCCGATCTTAAAAGAGAGGTGACTCTGCTTAAGGCCCGGATTTATCAGCAGCAGGGTGATTTTCCGAAAGCGCGAAGCCATTACTTGTCTGTCATCGATGGAAAGCGTAGCGA
>DAOWIX010000121.1 GCA_030640695.1 Deltaproteobacteria bacterium
GAGGCAAAATATAGTCTAATTTAACAACTCAACTCAAGTTACTTTTAGATGTGTGGCCGCAACACTCAGCGGTCTGAAATCGCTTTTTACGACGCCATCTTCTTTAATTTTTGAATATAGTTTGAACAGATAAAGGTAAATTTTTATGTTGCAGGTTGCTGTTACAGGTGCTTCAGGTCGAATGGGCGGAGTCTTTAAGGAGCATCTTGAAGGTATGGAAGATGTTCAGGGGCTAGCTGTCTCTTCGCTACCACCTTCAACAACTGTTGCCAAGACCGGTATGGTCGAGAGACTTTCTGGTCTTGACAGGGTTTGTCGGAACCAGACGTGCGATGTGATCGTCGATTTCAGTTTTCCGGAAGCGACTTTGGCCTACGCGGTTTGGGCGGCGGCCAAAAAAGTACCGATGGTTATTGGTACTACCGGTTTCACCCTCGTCCAACTTGATCAGCTGGCGGATACCCTGCATGCGGTGCCGGCTCTATTGAGCCCTAATATGAGTTTGATGATGAACCTTGCTTGGCGTATGACGGCCAATGCGACTGCGGTCTTACCAAATGATACAGTCGATGTCGAAATTGTCGAAAAGCATCATCGTGATAAACGTAATGCGCCCAGCAGTACGGCCTTGAAAATGGCTCAGATCGTGGCTGAAAAGCGGGGCTGGTCTATGGCCGAAGCTTTGCGTCATAATGCCCGCTGGGGTATGATCGGATCGCGCCCGCAAAAAGAGATAGCGATTGCCAGTGTGCGGGGTGGAACCTTGATCAGTGAGCACTCCATTGTTTTTGCCGGTCCTGGAGAAAGCCTTGAAATTACCCATCGTAGCCAATCGTTGGAGCCTTTTGCCCGAGGGAGTTTGCAGGCGGCCCGTTGGATTGTCAAACAATCTCCCGGAGTTTACGATATGCTCGATATGTTGGGTCTTTCCGAAGTTCTCTACTAAAGCAATTCTAAGGTACAGGGTTCATCAATTCTGGTTCGCTTGAAGAATGAATTGGCTTAAGGCCTCCGCCAGGGGTGAAAGGCGGCGATCTCGATTGTGGATAAGGTAAAAATGACGACGAATGGGTTCATCCGGGAGAGTTATTTTTATAAGTTTACCGTCATCGAGATCTTCGGCCACTGAGAGGCTGGAAACAATTGCAACCCCGAGGTCACTTTTTAAAGCCTGCCTGATCGCTTCGGCACTGCCCATTTCAGCAATCAGGTTCAATTTATCAAGGCGTTCCAGGCCTCTTTTTTGCAGGGCTGACTGCATTGTTTGGCGAGTGCCTGAGCCCTTTTCCCGAATTATAAAAGGTAGTTTTTTCAGTTCATCAAGCTCTATTGGTTTGGATAACTTTTTTGCGGTTTTGGGATTTGCTACTAGGATTAATTCATCCCCGAGGCATTTTTTTGAGATGAAATCGGCCTCCGGTGCCGGGGTGCCGACCAATCCCAGCTCAAGTTCGCCATCGGCGACTTGCCCGATTATAGTATTGCTGTCGCCTATTTTCAGGGTTATTTTAACCTGACTGTGTCGAGCCGTGAAAAGGCCGATTGTCTGAGGGAGAATATATTGTCCCGGAGTGTTGCTGCCGCCAATTTCAAGGCTGCCTCGCTCAGCTCCGGCGTAGAGAGACATCTCTCTTCGGGCTCTCTCTTGAAGCGCAAAAATGCGCCTGGCAAAAGGGTGAAAAAGTGCCCCTGCCGGAGTCAGGCGAACCTCTTTGCCGCCTCGTTCAACGAGTTGTACCTTGAGGTAGCGTTCGAGGGTTTTGAGGTGGCCGCTGACGGTGGGTTGGGTTAAGTTGATTTTTTCCGCCGCTCGACTGAAGTTGAGTAGTTCACTGATGGCGAGAAAAACCTGGATCTGGCGCATTTCAATCATTATTATAACCTTTCCAAATGTGGGTTCGTTTTAATATCTTTTTATTAGATGAAAAAGGCCGGATCGTCAATCTACCTTTTTCAATGCCTACGGAGTAGAACCAGTGGATGCTGTTGAAACAGATCTTTTGGCGGTGATCGCTGCCGGAACCGGTTGTGGTCTGGTTATTCTTGATGAGGATGGCCTGGTTGAGTATTGGAGTCCCCAGTTGGAAGAGGTCAGCGGAGTTACCGCCGATCAGATTGTCGGTCAGCCCTGGTCGGAGTTGGTTTTGCCATGCGGTTTTGCCGGACCTGAGGGTCCGGATAGTTGTGGGCTTGACTTTGTTGATGCGGCGACGGCTTTGCCGGGTATCGCTTTTTATCCGGTTACTGATAATCAGGATCAACCGGGTCGCAGGGTTGGGGTGCTACGCCTGACCTCGCAATTCACAAAAAATAGTGAGGACTTTCCTTTTGCTGTTGAGAACGCGTCTGGAATTCCCAGTCAGAGAGCGATGTTTGAGCTTTTACAGCGCCAGCTCGCCTACCAGAAGCGCTATCAGACGCCATTTTCCTTACTTTTTTTGCGGATGAAAAATTTTCACACATTTGTTGAGGTTCTGGGCGTAGAAAATTGGGAAATTACTAGCCGGGCCGTCTATGATCAATTAAGTGCGATTGTTCGCATGGCTGATAGCGTTGGGCTTTATGATGGTGCAACTTTCTGGATGGTTCTGGCCAACTCTGCCCTCGATGGAACCCAGGTGGTTGCGGAAAAAGTCAAACGTTTGGCGGGTTCCATGAAGGTCGAATCTATCGATGTTTTTCTGTCGGTTGCGGTTGGTGCGGTGGTGGCACATGAAGATGAAAAGAGCGAAGATCTGGTGCAGCGGGGCTTGGACGAGATCGAAAAAGCCCTTAAGTTGTCGTCCGGCATTTCGGTGGAAAGCTAAGCGATGCAATTGATATGTGCGGCTGTGATCGAAGAGCTTGAGCCACTGTTACAATCAGCTATCTTTAAGCAGGAGGGCCCGGCCCTTTTCAGCCATCGCCAAAAACCCATAGTTGCAGCGGCTTTAGGGGTTGGGCTGGTCGATTTTGCCAGTGGTTTTCAGGCGTTGTTGGATCGCCATCAGATAAAAGAGGCCCTCTTGACCGGAACTTGCGGAGTCTATCCCGGAGCTTCTCGGCAATGGCCGATCGGCACTCTCGTGGCACCATTAAAAATATCTCTCGGAGATCTTTCTGAAGTCGATCAAACCGGCTATTTCCCGGCACCGGTCACTGCAACCTGTCACCTTGATGAAAATTTTTCTAACCGCTTGATGGCAGATTCGGATACACACTGTCTAACTCTGGCTACGATAACCTCAGAAGATCAAACCGCTGCTCGTATCGAGAGCTATTATAAGTCCCATTTCGAGCAGATGGAGGCTTACGCTTTCGCGCGTTTATGTCAGCTGGAAAAAATTTCCGGAGCTGTACTTTTTGCGGTCGCCAACCAGGTTGGTCGAGATGGCCACCAGCAGTGGCGGGCTCATGCCCGTCAAGGGGCGCGCCAGAGTGCGGCTTTTCTGCGGGAGAAATTGTATCTGGAATAACGCCGGATGGGGGGAGTTTTCAGGTTTTAAGAAAATGGTTTAAAAACTTTTCTTAAATGTTGCTTGTAGCTAGAAAGAATCATTTTTCTTGTCAACTATTACGGACTGTGCTATCAGGTTCCTCCTCGCAATAATTGTGGGCAATTAGCTCAGGTGGATAGAGCGTTGGCCTCCGAAGCCAAAGGCCGCAGGTTCGAGTCCTGCATTGCCCGCCAAAATAATATCAAAGGGTTAGTTGACGTTTGTTGGCTAACCCATTTTTATTGAAAGTTCGCCCCCCACCGTATACCCCCGCTTGGATTCTGGATTCTGGTTTGTTAGGTGCTTTTTTGTCGTTTGGTAATTTTGTCAACAACTCACCCACCGAACACTTCTTCCTAAGGTAACCCAACTTAAAAAACAAAAACCGGGTCGATAGGCTTTACCCCATGACCCGGTTCTATTTGGATGGTTAAGGTGTTCGGTCGATATACGTAACACCTGAGCTTATAGCAGGGGTTTTTCAACTAGATGGAATAATAGTGGTCTGTTTTTTTGCCTAATTGCCATCTCCATAAAGCTTTTCAAGCATTTCATTCTCCATCTTTTCCGACCAGGTCTTTTTCCATTTGCCGTCATCTTGCCAAACCTGAAAGGTTTTGGCGGTAATGGATCTATATTTTTTATTAATCGTGCCGGTAACCTTGACCTGTTCAGTAATGTTGCGTGCCATAATGGCACGATCCAAATTTGGAACGAAGAAATAATCACCTTCAGCTGTAAGGACAACAAAAACTCTTTCGGCGGCAATAACCGGATCATCCTTACCTATTGGACAGGTTTTACCAGTTGTCACGCATTGCAACCCTTGGATGCTGCCTACCACTTCTCCAACAAGAACAA
>DAOWIX010000034.1 GCA_030640695.1 Deltaproteobacteria bacterium
GCCCGTCAAGCGCTTTCACTTGTTCCTGTAAATGTTTTTCGGAATCGAGGAAGGCATTCAGGCGGGTTTGGGTGCGCCGGGCCAGACGATCGGCCAGGCCAGAAGTTCCGGTCAGGGTGATTTCGGGAAGATTTTTTGGAATAGCTATGGGCTCATCGGTTTTTACTGCGGCAGTTGGCAACGGTGGTGGAGTCACAGTGTCGATCTTGCCGGTTTTAATCGCTGATTGAGGAGGTGATTGTTCTTGTTTGGGTTCTGTTACCGAAACTTTTTGGGCAGAAGAGGGGGCGGCAACTTTGGTCGCAGAGTTAGCTGTCGCTTTGCTTGACGAAGCTATATGCGGTTTATGGTTTACCAGCTTTGGAGGGGATGGTTGAGTGGTATAGATCAGGGCTGCTGCAATCGTAATTAGAAAGAGAAAAGAGACAAACAGAAGAGGTGCCGGGTGGCGCTTCTCTTTGGAGGCTGTGATTGAGGCGGCCAGCTCTGGTTCTGGAATCGGTTTCTCAGTGATTGCCGGAATAAAAGATGCGAGGGCTTCCATGACACTGCTAACGGCTTGGGCCTTGATCCCCATTTCCCGCCAGGATTGTTTTAAGGTTTCACTAATCTCTGCATCATTATCTTTAGGGTAGAAGAAGTGACCGCCGTCAGGAAGAAGGGTGAGGACGGCTTGACCCTTGGCTTGGATCTCGGCAATTTTATGAAGCGGTCCACCATTACTGCTGCCGGCAATCTCACCGGTTGCGGCAATCGGGCCGGGGTCTGAATCAGGCCAGAACTTTTTTGCTAAAGCCAGAGCCAGAGCTAAGCCGCTGCTTTGTCCTGCAATATGGCTGCCGTTGCCGAGTCCTTGCAGGTCATAACCAACCACGGTTGGCGGCGGGGCAATTTTGGCCGTGTGAGCGATTGCGTAGATCGCCTCAGCGGCGCGACTGGCTGAACGGGCAAGATCGGTTCCGACGTCACTAACCATGTAGGCTTCGATTGGGCGACTGCGCTCAGCCGCCGGGTCGTAGAGAGAAATCTCGACCTTGACACTTTTGCCGCTGGCAAAAAGAACCCAGGTAGGGGAGGGAGAATGTTTCACTTTTGATACCATTAAAGTTTAACTCAAAAGGGACAAAATATTTTTTCAAACTACTAAAAGCACGAAAAAACTTCTGCATGTTTTCCGTGTTTCGTAGTTTGAAAGTTGTCTGTAAGTTGATTTTATGACGCCATCACGGTCCAGACGCTTAAATCCAGTTCATTCAGGTTGTGGCATAAGCGGGCCAGCCGCCCATTTTCAAGGCTTCCGGAAAGTATCTCCCGACCATTTTTGTCCCGAACTGTCACTTTGTTATCACCGTTTTCAGCTCGACTCTTGAGGACGATCATGCCCTCTTCCGGCTGTTCCCGGCTGGGCAGTACTTCGAGTCGATATGAGCCGCAGCTGCTCTCAAGAACCTGACTTTGAGTTTGAGGGGAGGTTGTGGCTGCAGCTTCAAGAAAGCCATAGGCATCACCAGAAAATTGATCCTTCTCCCTTTTTTCCTCATCCAAACCTTCAGCTACGACACTAAAGGCCCGCTGCCAAGCGGACCAATGGGCAAGGCAGAGAGGGCAGTTGTCGAGGTGCTCAAGCTCGTATTCTGAAGCCTCTTGCAAGCCGCCATCAGCCGCCATGCGAACCAAGACCTTCTCTTCAAGATGCTCGGTTTGCTCACAATGAGATTGAGCGATCTTCATATCCCGCCAACTTCTCAGAGCACTATTGATATTTTCACTGCTTGTCAAAATCATATTATTTCACCTTGATGCCCGTCTTAAAAAGCCATCAATGTTTTATGGCAATCCTTGCCAACCGTTGCGTTGCAGGCATTCCCGAAGCTGTATCAGAGCCGTTTTTTCTCGTTTGCGAATCGACTCGATTGAACATTTAAAAGAGGCTGCTAATTCCCGTAGAGTGACATCCTCCAGCTTTCGCGCTTTGATAATAAGACGATCACGAATCTCGGGTAGAGTTTGCAGGCAATGCTCGACCAGCAGAGCCAACTCTTTTTTCAAAAGATTGTCTTGGGGATCGCAATCTTCGCTACGATCGGTCAGAACCACCTCGTCCGTAAAGTTCCCGGCGTCATCATATCGTGAGTCCTCTTCGGCTATGGTTATTACTGAGGGGATCAGGGCTAGAGTCTCTTCAACTTCCTCTGTCGACCAGTTCAACATTTTCGCCATATTGTGAGCGCAAACGGGATCCCCATCTTGCTCGAGTTGAGAGCGGACATCTTTGAGTTTCCGAACCCGTTCCTGAACCTTCTGCGGCAGACGGATCAGGGGCGCTTTGCGTATATGATCAAGCATCGCCCCTTCAATGCGAAAGGCAGCAAAAACGGCCCACGGAGTTCCCTGATCTTTGGCAAAGTTTTTTTGCGCCTCTAAAAGCCCGATAATCCCGTAATGAAAGAGCTCCTCTTTGGTCAGTGCCCGGCCATCAGCCCCTCCTGGAGTATAACGAATATAGACCCGGCGGGCGATCCGTTGAACCATTTTTTTGTCGGCTGGCGTCAGCAGAGGAAGAACTTGTTCTGGCATTTGTGTTCCTGGAAAAGGTTATCGAAGAAAAAAAATAAATTTCAACCTGAACCTGAAATTATTTGTAAATATTCGACTTTGGTCGGTCATGGTTCATTTATTCATTATAATAAAGGGAGTGGGTACAAATTGCAAGTAAGATCGAGAGTTTTTGATAGATTGCCAGCTTATTCTAATCTTTAAAGTGGAACAGTTTGAGAATTTTTTTTGAAAATAATATTTTTCCTTCGATAAAGGTTTACAGAGCTTTGTCGAGTGTCTGGAAAACTCTTTAGTGATAACTGAAAAATCTAACAATTGGGAGGGTAATGATGATGGAAACAAAAAGCAATAAATTAAACTTGGCGGTACTCTTAGGGCTATTAAGTATCCTGTCTTTAAGCTTTATGATGACCGGTTGCGCGAATCGCAGCGCGATGATCATAGCACCGCCTACATGCGAAGAGGCGTTAGGTGATCGCTATCATGATTTTACTGACTATGAAATTGCCCGGTTATTGGATGAAGCATTAGCCGATGCCAGTCAGGATTGTCTCTATGATTGCTGGATCCCTTTGATGCAGAGAGCTCTTGATGATTCCCGGGATATTCCGCATCGGCATTTGCTCCAAGCAGTGAAAACTTTTAATCAGCAGCAGTATGGGAATTATTTTCATACAGCTATCTATCGCTATTTTCGTAATTTAAGTCGGGGAGAGGGCTCTTATAGATCGGTTGATCGGGAGTTGTTACGTACCTACTGTGCCATGCTTGTAAATGACTCCTACTCACGACATGACCAAAAATTAGCCCAGGCGATGGAACTCTGCCAGCGTTTGGATCCAGATCTATATGGTAAAATGTTCAAATAATGAAAAAATTCCGGCTACCGGATATAGGGAGGAAAAAATGAA
>DAOWIX010000074.1 GCA_030640695.1 Deltaproteobacteria bacterium
GCAAAGGGTTCACTGTTGATTTTTTGCAAAAGCATCTTCAGTGCCCGTCTGGCACCGGTCTCCGGGGCGAAATAGTTTTGCCGCCGTCCTTGCGCAATATAGTTGTCGACTTCGGGTAGAAGGGTTTCATGGCGCACTCTTTTGAGGCCGAGTCGTACCATCTTTTTGACGGATTCTTCCATGGTCAGAACATCGGCGCCGGCTTTGGCGATGAAGACCCGTTTGCGGTATTCGCTGACGGCCGGGTTCTGGTCAAACATCGCGGTTACAGCAGGGATTGCGAAATGCTCTTCAACGTTACGGCAGAGGGCGCCGCAGCCGAGGCCGTAACGTCCGGCATTGAAGGCCGGGCCTGCTAACAGCAGTTTGGGACGTTGATTGGTAGCTTTGGCGAAGGGTTCTTCAAGCATGGTCAGAATCTCGGCGATAGCCCTCTCGCCCTTTTCAACGATATAGTTGTCGCCGAAAACTAAAGTTGCGACCACCTCAATCTCGGGAAAGAGTTTTTCGAGCAGGTGCCCGGGGCCTCGGGCTCCGGGCATCAGGCGGGGCGCCAGGTTGGCCTTATCTTCCCCGCCCAAGCCGGCGAAGAACTGGTTAAGAGCATGGATTATCCGGTATTTTTCGGCCATTTCAAACCTCTCTTGTGCTGAGTTTCTGAGTTCCGAGTTCATTGGTAGCGCCGATGATGCCCTGGAGCTCGATCTCAAGGCTGCCATCATCCTTAAGGCTCTGGGGGTAGGCGCCGGCCAGTTTCCGCAAATCCTGGAGGGGCCCGATAATACGCGGCATTGGGGGAAGCAGGATACGCTGGTTGGCATTTCCGGTCGAGACCATGGCATCGGCTTTAGGGGTAGCATCGGCCAAGGATTGGGAGAGGCCATCCGGTCCGGCGAACTCATCGGTCAGGGCGCAGGTTTTTATACCGGCCTCTTCAAGGCCGCGGATCAACATCATCTGGTCAGCGTCCGGGTTGCCGAAACCCTCTTTTGAGATGATGACTCCATCAGGTTGTAATTCCTGAAGTAGGGCAATCGCCTTTTTGGCAGCATCCTCTTTTCCACTCAGTCTGGTTGGTTCGGGGCTTAAAACGACGCCGACAAAATCAAATTCCCGGCCGTCGTCCCGGTAGAGTTCCTGTAACAAGGGATTATTTTGGTGGTGCCAGGTCGTGTTCTTGTCGCAGGCCGAGACACAGTTTCCCGAGACGATGGCATTATCCAGTAAAAGATGGGGGGCGATGGCGCGGGGCAGGCCGGTTTTTGCATTTTCGCCAAAAAGGTAGCTGTCGTGCATGAGGCCCTGGTTTAAGAGGAGGTAGAGATAGGCGATGCGGGGCCGATTAGTGGCCCGGCGGTCTGGAGCTGGGGCGTCAAAGGTCAGAATCTCATCAGGGGTGACCGCTCTGGCGGCCTCTCCCAGGAAACGGGCCGCCGTGAGACCTGTATGGCGGATAACCTCTTCATGGGCCTGGGCAGTAAGCGCCTTATCGACCGCAATTTCAAGAATCACATTCAAGGTTTCGGAAAAGGGGGTATGGCGGGCTCCGGGACCGCTCATATCGATGATTCCTTCCTGGAAACCGACAATTCTGCCGCAAGTCACGACGGCAACGTTTTTCAAGCGATGATTGCGCCCGCTGCCAGGTTCGCTGCCGCTGACCTTGCACCAGGGCTCAATGACGTCCTTGACACATATTATGCGGCAGGCTTCGCCCGGTCGGACCAGGCTGACGGTCACCTTAGCGATCCGTTGATCTTGGGTTTTGAGGTGTTCGCGGAGTTTTTGCTCGGCAATTAAGAGGCGTTTTCCCCGGAGTCTGGTTTGATCTCCAAAGGCGATCTCTTGCACATTGATATTGCCTATCTCCAATGCCATCACAACCTCCTTAGGGTTCACTTCTTGACAAAAAGCAGGTCCGTGTCGTCACTCTAAAGAAACTTTTGAGATTTAACCTTTAATCCTTTGCCCGGCAGTATCTTCAAGGTCGAGGTGCCATGGGCAATCAGTTCATTGTCCTCATTCATCACTTTGGCTTCGGCATAACTTATCGACTTTCCCGACCTGATTGCATACCCTTCAGTGATCAATGTGCCGCTTTTAACGGCTTGCAGGTAATTTAATTTGAGGTCGATATTTACCAAGCCCGCATCTTCCGGAACTCTCATAAAGACCGACCAGAACGTAGCCGTGTCAATTAAAGTTGATAAGACACCACCATGTACGATATCGTAAGGTTGGAGATGGCATCTGCCGATTTTAAGCTCGACGGTAGCTCTGTCCAACTCCATAGAGATGAGTCGCATAGACATATGGCTGGGGTAGGGACTGTGGTTGACGATAGTGATGATCTCGCGGGCATACTCCGGATTCGGGTTGAGTAATGATTTAACCATCTATGTAAAGACCTTTTTATGAATTATCATTTGACAAATTGCTGCGTGTGTTTTCCGGAGATATTGGCATAGAACTCTTTGATAGATTCCATGTCAGAATCGATCTCTCCGGTGGTTTGGAACATTCCTATGATACCGCCCTCCCTCTTTTTGTAATCAAGAAATCCCATAGCGATGGGTACCTTTGCGCCAGTTGCGATGTGGTAGAATCCGGTCTTCCATTTATTAACCCTGGATCTCGTACCTTCAGGAGCGTTCACGATTATCAGATTCGACGTTGAATCGAAATGATCTATGCACTGCTGCACCATATTGGTACTCTTGGTTCTATCAACAGAGATACCACCCAACCATCTGAAAACTCCTCTGAACGGCCATCTGAACAGGGTATGCTTTCCGAGCCAGTAGGTTTTTAAGTCCATCGCCAAGGTGATAAGCAAGAACATCGGAAAGTCCCAGTTGGATGTGTGTGGGACGGCGATAAGAATATATTTTTTTTGCCCTTCACTCCTGTCCACAGCTCTCCAGCCAATGACTTTCATTGTGGTACGTGCTACCATCCTCAGGAATGGCTTTATTATGGGAGTGTCAAAAATGGTGTAATGCATAGTTTTAGATGGTGCTGATTCGGGTTTTAATATTTTATCCTTATCTTAAGTTTCTTTCCATTTTTATACTAAAAAAATCCTTTTATCAAGTTTTGAATAAGTATAAATCTTAACTTTGCTGTTTGCATCTTATTCATTAGAGCTTGAGGAATATTTGAAGAAATGGTATGCCTGACGGCATAAAAAAATTAATTAGTGAGTTGGGGGAAATTTTTGGGTTTTTGGCCGCGGCGACAGAGTCGGGAAATTGAGTTGGGAAAGCTTACTATTGGTGGGCAGGCCCCGGTATCGGTGCAGTCAATGACCAATACCGATACCCGTGATGTTGCGGCGACGGTGGCTCAGATTAAACGGCTGGAAGAGGTTGGCTGTGAACTGGTGCGGGTGGCGGTGCCGGATGAAACGGCGGCTAATCAACTTTTAGCGATCAAAAAAGCGATCAGCATCCCGCTGATTGCCGATATCCATTTCAATTATCGTCTGGCGCTTATTGCGGTCGAGCAAGGGGTTGACGGTCTGCGTCTTAATCCTGGAAATATCGGTTCTGCGGCCCGGGTTCGCGAGGTTGTGGCTGTCTGTAGAGAGCGGGCCATACCGATCCGCATCGGTGTTAATGGCGGCTCTCTTGAAAAAGAGGTGGTTGAGAAATATGGCTATACTCCAGAAGCGCTGGTTGAGAGTGCTATGGGCCATGTCAGGCTTTTAGAGGATGAAAATTTTGACTTAATCAAGATCTCTTTGAAATCTTCTGATGTTATGGCGACTCTTACCGCCTATCGATTGTTGGCTAAACGGGTCGATTATCCTTTTCATATTGGCATTACAGAAGCTGGAACCAAGCTGCGTGGTGCCATAAAGTCGGCCGCCGGTTTAGCTCTGTTGCTTGGTGAAGGTTTGGGCGATACCTTAAGGGTCTCGTTGACCGCAGCTCCCGAAGAGGAGATCTTTGTGGCTTTTGAGATCCTCAAAAGCTTGGGTCTCAGACAGCGTGGGATAGAATTCATATCCTGTCCCACCTGCGGGCGTACCGAGGTTGAGCTGATCAAACTTGCTGATCAGGTTGAAAAGGCTCTAGCCCATATTCAGGAACCCTTAAAGATCGCGGTCATGGGCTGTGTTGTCAATGGCCCCGGCGAGGCCCGGCATGCTGATTTCGGGATTGCCGGCGGTAAGGGAGTCGGGCTTCTTTTTCGTCAAGGAGAGGTCTTAGGCAAATTGCCGGAGAGTGAACTTGTTAAGGCCCTGGTAGATGAAGTAGAAAGCTTCGTTGAGAAACAAAGGAAAACATAGTTAGTGATATGAACATCAAAACTTTACTGACGACTGCTTCATGAGTCGCTTACGTAACCAGAATATCTTAAATCCGGGCTGGTGGCAGCGTTGGTTGATGGCGGGGCGTCTCTGTTGGGGCCTGATGGGGGATCGCCGAGTTCCTTTTTATCTGAAGCTTATCCCGTTGGCTGCGGTTGCCTATTTTTTTTCGCCTTATGATCTGTTGCCGGATCTGGTAATTCCCGGGTTGGGACAGGTTGATGATCTCTTGGTGATTTTTCTGGCTTGTCGCCTATTTTTCATGCTTGTACCGGAAAAAATTGTGCGCGAATATCAGGAAAAGATAGTTTTACGACATTATCAATTGTAATTATATGAGTAATAAAGTACGCGCTGAAATTCGTCTCCTGCCGCCTGAGGTCTGTAATCAGATTGCCGCCGGTGAGGTGGTTGAACGACCGGCTTCGGTGGTTAAGGAGTTGGTTGAGAATGCTCTTGATGCCGGGGCCGATCAGATCAAGGTGGTGATCGAGGAGGGCGGCAAAAATCTGATCGAAGTGATTGATAACGGTCATGGCATGGATGCGGCCCAGGCCCATCTTGCTTTAGCGCGTCATGCAACCAGTAAGATTACCTCTGCGGCCGATCTTTTCGGAGTCAGTAGCTATGGCTTTCGCGGTGAGGCCTTGCCCAGTATTGCCGCAGTTTCTCGTTTTTCCCTGACCTCCCGCACGCAAGCGATGGAGGCCGCCGTCAAGCTTGAGGTTGCCGCCGGAGGTGAAGTTAGAGAGGAGTCGGTCGGGGCCCCGGTTGGTACCAAGGTTACGGTTGCCGATCTCTTCTATTCGGTTCCGGCCCGCAAGAAATTTCTCAAAACCACAAATACCGAAAGAGGGGCTGTTTTAGAGCGCTTACAGCGTTTAGCGATGTCCCATCCCGAATGCTCTTTTTTGCTTGAACACAATGGCCGACGCCTGCTCAACGCGACCCGGGGCGATCGTGAGAGTGATCGTGTAGCTTCCGTTTTAGGGCTTGAGCTCAATGAACAATTGCGAGAATTAGCCGAGGCCGGTGGCGATGAGGTCAAGGTTAGAGGTTATGTCAGTTTGCCCGTGGTTCAGCGCTCAAACTCTCGCCATCTCTATTTTTTCGTTAATCGGCGGGCGGTTCGGGACAAGGCTCTACTCCAGGCTCTGTTGAAAGCTTACGAAGGCACCTTGCCGCGGGGGCGCTATCCGGCTGCGGTTCTTTTTTTGACGGTTGCGGCTGGGGCGGTTGATGTCAATGTCCATCCTGCCAAAGAGGAGGTTCGTTTTGCCGATGGCGGCCGGATTTTCGGTTTGATTCGTCAGGCGGTGGCCGAAAGCTTGAGCGGTTATCCCTCCTTAAATTCGACCAGTGATTTTTTCGCACCAGCCGGAGGGTCGGGGAGAGTGGCCGACGAGTCGGCGCGCTTGGCGCTCGACCGATCGCCAGAGAGCTCTCTGGCGCCCACATTCTACGAAGCATCAGAGGCAAGAGGTTTTTCCGGGTTGCCATCGTCTTCCCGAGCCCACGTGACGGCTGGTGGCGGGTATCAAAAATCCGGTCAGAATCAGTCAGAAATGAGATCCTCAAGTTATGAGAGAGGCCAGGTCGTTGAGTCCCGACCGGACGGTTTTTTCTCTTTTCCTTCATTTTCATCCGGCGAGACAGAAACCTTACCTGGTATGCAGGGCTTAGAGAGCGGTTTTTTTTCCACTATGAGAGTTGTTGGTTCGCTGTGGAATGCCTATATAATTTTGCAATGTCATGATAAATGCTATCTGCTTGATCAGCATGCCGCCCATGAGCGGGTTATTTTCGAGGATCTTAAAAGCCGGCGGCTGGGCAGTAGCGCTGCTCAGCGCCTGCTTTTGCCGGTTCAGGTAGAGTGTACGCCCAGTGAAGAGGCTCAGGCTGAAGAGTGTCGGGAGCTGCTTTACTCTTTAGGTTTTGAATTTGACTCTTTAGGGCCGCGGACGTTGGTTTTGCAGACGGTCCCTTTGTTGGTTGATGGTTTGTCGGTTGATACGGTTTTTTTAGAGACCTTGGCCGATATTGCGAGCGGCGGACGGGGGCAGGAGTCCGCCGTTATTGATGCGATGCTGGCCCGTCTCGCTTGTCGGATGGCCGTCAAAGCGAATCAATTATTAAGCCCTGGAGAGATTCGTGCCCTCCTCGAAAAATTGGATAAAACCCCACTGGCACACACCTGTCCGCATGGCCGGCCTTTCTATTTCTGTATGGATCGGAGTGGGATAGAGAAACGCTTCCAACGTTGATGTTTGAGATGATTTTTGTATGAGTTTTAAAATTCACAAAGTTGTTTATATTTCACTTATAGTTCTCTTGGGGCTTACTGCCTGTGGTCGGCCGCCGCTTGATCCTGGCAGTCTGGAAGGGGATGCGATTGCCGGTCGTACAGCTTGGAGTCGGATGGTCAAACTGGAAAGCCTTAAGGCCTCGGCTGTGCTTTCCTGGAAGTCGACTGACGGCAGTCATGGTAAATATAAGGTGCGCCTCTTTCTTGAACCTCCAGAACGTTTGAAAATACAGTGGCTCACCCCTTGGGGCTCGGTGGCCGGGCAGCTGATTATGGCGGCTGATCAATTTTGGTTTTCTGATTCGCGCCAACGCTTGACCTGGCACGGTCGGACGGCTGATCTTAAGAGTCTGTTTCAGCGTAAAGAGAATCGTAGTTGGGAGTCGGCAACCCAGTTTTTTATGTACTGGCCTTTACTCTTCAGCTCTCCTGAAGAGGATGATGTGACTTTTGCAATGCAAGCCTCTATAAACTACCTAACTACTGATGAGGGTCGTTATCTCAATAAGGTTATCAATTTTAAAGAGGGCGATGAGATGCACATCCGGCTTGATGATCTGGTGTCGGTTGCCGATCAACGTCTTTTTCCTCGTAACCTTGAGGCGCTGAGCCATGGTGGTCGGATCACGCTGACTCTACAGCAGTTTACGTTGCAAAAAGAACTTCTTCCTGAAACCTTTATCTACAGTTTGGAAAATTTTAATCTACGTGAATGTTTAACTCGATAAGGAGATAATTATGTCGGAGAGTGAAAATATTTTTGATGTTTTGATCATTGGTGGAGGTCCCGCCGGTCTGACCGCCGGTCTCTATGCGGCCCGGGCTCGAATGAAATGTGTTTTGTTGGAAAAGATGATGATGGGCGGCCAGATTGCTACGACTGAAATGGTCGATAATTATCCAGGTTTTCCTGAAGGTATAGCCGGGGCACAAATCGGGCCTCTGTTTGAGTCGCAAGCTAAACGTTTTGGTCTTGAGGTGCGTCAGTTCCAGGAAGGTCTTACGGTTGAGCGTCGGGATGAAGGTTTTCTGGTTACCTGTGCCAACCGTGATGAGATTTTTTGCAAAAGTCTGATTGTTGCGACCGGTAGTGGTTGGACACCGCTTGGTATTCCTGGTGAAGAGAGCCTTAAAGGGGCTGGGGTCTCATATTGTGCGACTTGTGATGGTGCTTTTTTTCGTGACTTGGAGCTGGCGGTTATCGGTGGTGGTAATTCAGCTGTCGAAGAGGCTCTTTTTCTGACTAAATTTGCCAGCAAAGTTTATATTATACATCGTCGGGATCAACTGCGGGCCGAGAAGATTGTGCAGGAAAAAGCTTTTGCTAATCCCAAAATCGAGTTCGTCTGGTCGCATGTGCCGTTAGAGATCGTTGGTGAAAAAGAGGTTGAAGGGGTGCGGGTCAAAGATCTTAAAAGTGAAGAAGAGCGTTTGCTGCCGGTAGCCGGGGTCTTTATCTATGTCGGCATGAAAGCCGACAGTGATATTGTCAAAGAGCTGGTTACGGTGGATGCGCAAGGCTATATCGAAGCCGACGAAGATACTGTGACCTCCTGTCCTGGTCTTTTTGCCGCCGGTGACGTGCGCCAAAAACCTTTGCGTCAAGTCGCCACTGCGATTGCCGATGGGGCCACAGCGGCGATTATGGCGGAAAAATATATCGAGCAATAGGCTACCTTGAAAAATTGTCTTTTTGCTTTTACTTGACAGTTTTCTTTTAACGTTTTAGTTATTTCAATTGATTTTAGGAATTAACCTTTATGGATTACGCTCTGTTGCGTAAAAGAATGGTCGAAGAGCAGATTGTCGGCCGTGGTCTTAAGGATCCTCGCATTCTTGAAGTGATGCGGCGGATTCCGCGACATCTTTTTGTTGAACCGGGACTGGCTCATCAGGCCTATGGTGATTCACCCTTACCGATTGGCGAAGCGCAAACTATCAGTCAACCCTATATCGTAGCTTTTATGTTATCATCTTTAGGTCTTGTTGGTAGCGAGAAGGTACTTGAAATTGGTATGGGATCCGGCTATTTGACGGTTCTACTCTCATCTTTAGTGAAAAGAGTTTACGCCATTGAACGTTTACGTTCTCTGGCGATTCCGGCACGGCAGTTACTTGACCAAATGGAGTGTAATAATGTCCTGGTCAAAATCTTTGATGGTAGTTATGGTTGGCCAGATGCCGCTCCCTTTGATGCAATTGTAGTTTCGGCTGTGGCTTCCGAAAAGCCTCCGGCTCCGCTTCTAGAACAATTGGTTGTAGGTGGTCGTCTGGTGATTCCTCTGGCCACTGAAAAAGGCCAGTATCTTTACCGCATTACCCGGCGCGGTGAAAAAGATTTTCAAAGTGAACGTTTGCTGGGTTGTAGTTTCGTAAAATTGGTGGGACGTAATGGCGGGAGAGGATAAGCATATTTTTTCGGGCGGTTCTCTTGAATCGTACCTTGGTGATATTCGTAATATACCCCTGCTTGGGGAAAGCGAAGAGATTGAACTCGCGCATCGGGTGAAAAAAGGGGATAGCGAAGCCCGGAAAAAGATGATTGAAGCTAACCTGAGGTTGGTTGTCCACTTGGTCAAGCACTATCAGAACCGGGGCTTGCCGACCGAAGATCTGATTGAGGAGGGTAATCTTGGATTGATTCGTGCGGTTGAAAGATTTGATCCTGAATTTAATTGTCGCTTCTCAACCTATGCGGTCTGGTGGATTCGCCAATATATGAGCCGGGCTCTGATTAGCCAGAGTAAAATTATCCGTCTACCGGTTCATGTTGTTGATGAATTTAATACCTATATTAAGGGACGCCAGCAGTTTATTCGTGAACATGGGCGTGAACCCAGCTTTGAAGA
>DAOWIX010000146.1 GCA_030640695.1 Deltaproteobacteria bacterium
TATGTGCGCGCAGTTCGTTCTGGACAGTGATTGAAGATTTGGTGATTTAACCACTCAGCGCTATAGTAAACTTTCTAATCTGAAAGCCCAGCGAGACTATTTCAAGGCTATGGACACCATTATGGAAAGAAATTCTATACAATCCGTGAGGGTTGACCATGTGGAGTAATCCCGCTACGGATATTTACGGTGAATGCTAGGTTTGGGGACTGGCAGGAAGGTTGTATTTGTTTGTGAGCGATATAATTCAATTCGGCCAATCGAGGCCGTCACCTATAGGTTGACCACTTTGTTTGAATTACGTAGGCCTCATCATGGCGGCCTAACAGAACGAATTTGATGGTTTTGTTGGGTGTCTCTCGGCAATCTGAGCACGCAACGATAGCATCATCGCCTTTTTTTCGGCAAACTTCACAATACAGGTAAATGATGATGAAGTTACGTTTTACAGGGCATGAGTGAAATGCGAAACGCCGAAGGGGCCTATCGCCGACCTCTGGTTTTTCTTTGGTTAGAAGGTTTAAGGGGGTGTGAGCCGGATCGAGATTTCGACCTAGATTTCGATTTAGAGCCCGAACTTTTCCTGGAGGTTGCAGTTTTCGTACTACCAGATTGCAAGCGCAGTTTTTTAGCAGCCCTTTTAGCGAGCAACGCTTTGAGATCCGGGTCTACATTCTTTTCACTGGCTGTGTTATTGGGGCGATAGAGAATATAATCCGGAACCTCGCTATCCTCTGAATAGCCGTCAACCTTTTCCACCAGGATCTTCTGCTTCAGCAGTTTTTCAATGGCCCTAAGATTAGGTTTTTCATCGTGACTGACCAGTGAGACGGCGATCCCGCTGGCACCCGCACGGCCGGTGCGACCAATTCGATGAATATAATCCTCAGGGACACTTGGCATATCGAAGTTAACGACATAGGGCAGATTGTTTATGTCCAGACCCCTTGCCGCAACATCGGTTGCCACAAGGATGCGAATCTCTCCGTTTTTAAACTCTTCAAGGGTACGCGTCCGGGAGAGCTGGCTCTTGTCGCCGTGCATCGCAGTAGCACTGAGCCCTTGCTCTAAAAGTTTCTCCGTGAGTTTGTTGGCTCCGTGTTTGGTGCGGGCAAAAACCAGCACCCGATGCCAATTTCCTTTGTTGATCAGGTGAGCAAGTAGAGCTCTTTTATTTGCTTGCTCCACCAGGTGAACCTTTTGCGTAACCGCTTCTGCCGCTGTACTCTTGGGCGTCACCTCGATATATTCTGGTTTTTGCAGCATTTTTCCGGCAAGATTTCGAATCTGAGGGGTGTAAGTGGCGGAAAAGAGCATGGTCTGGCGTTGGGTTGGAACGAGATCAAGAATCGCGGAAATCTCCTCACTGAACCCTAAATCCAACATTCTGTCGGCCTCGTCAAAAACCAGAAACTCTATCCGGGAAAGATGCAAATGCCTCTGGGCGGCAAGCTCCAAGAGACGGCCCGGTGTGGCCACCAGGATATCGATACCCCGCCGCAAGCGATCGATCTGGGGGTTGATACGAACTCCGCCGTAAACAACGGTGCAGCGCATCGAAAGTTTCCTGGCATAGGCCTTGATACTCTCTCCCACCTGATGCGCCAGTTCCCGCGTGGGAGTCAGGACAAGAGCGCGGGGGTGGCGGTCACAACTCCCCTTGCGACTTAAGATTTCGACCATCGGAAGGGCAAAGGCATCGGTTTTTCCGGTTCCGGTCTGGGCCCGGGCAAGGATGTCCCGGCCGTCTAAAATAACGGGGATGGTTTTATTCTGGATGGGCGTGGGGATGTTGTAACCCTTGGCCTTAACAGCTTTAAGCAGTTCGACCCGGAGGCCAAGGTGAGCAAAAGACATATAAATTTTATTTCTCAGAAGTTATGGGATGGGATCCTCATTGATAAGAGTCTAAGACTCTCTTTCTCATACCCAAAACGTCAAGTCCCAAGTCATGACGCAACTGATCCGGGGTGCCGTGCGGAACAAAGCGGTCGGGTAACCCGGTGGTCACAATGCGGGCCGACCAGATATTTTTAGCCGCCATAAACTCTAAAACACCGCCGCCAAAACCACCGGCGACCACATTTTCTTCAAACGTAAAAACCCATTTAAATTCCTCTAAACAAGTTTGCAGAAGCTCTTCATCGAAAGGCTTGACATAACGACAATTGACCACCTGACAATCGATGCCATCTTCCAAAGCCAGTTGCTCGGCTGCTTCAAGCGCCGGAGCAACGCAGGAGCCGACGACCAGAAGTACTGCATCCAGACCTTGCCGCAACACCTCCCAGCTACCTTTTGGTAACTCTCGAAACTCTTTCTCCATCTCGACTCCTAGACCGTTGCCACGCGGATAGCGAATCGCTACCGGCCCATCAAGCTCTAAGGTCGTAAAGAGCATGTGCTGCAGTTCATTCTCATCTTTGGGTGCCATGATCGTCATATTGGGAATCATCCTGAGATAGGAGAGATCAAAGGTGCCATGATGAGTAGGGCCATCCTCACCCACAACCCCGGCCCGATCAAGACAGAGGGTGACCGGTAAATTCTGCAGGGAGACATCGTGAAGAACCTGATCAAAAGCCCGCTGCATAAAGGTCGAGTAGATCGCAACAAAGGGACGTAAACCCCGGCTTGCCATGCCGGCTGCCATTGTCACTCCATGCTGTTCGGCAATTCCGACATCATAAACCCGATCGGGAAATTTTTCGGCCATCATCTCAACTCCGGTACCCGCCGGCATCGCCGCCGTGATCCCGATGACCCGCTCATCTTGAACAGCAAGAGCTGTCAAAGTACGACCAAAAACAGAGGTATAGCTGGGTGGAGATTTTTTCACAGGCAAAGGCTTGCGACCACTGGCAACATCGAAAGGAGCAATGCCATGAAAAAGCGCAGGGTCGGCCTCGGCTGGCCCGTAACCTTTACCTTTTTTGGTAACCACATGAAGCAGAATCGGACCCTCAAGATGATTTATATTATCGAAAGTCTCGATCAGAGTGGCAAGGTCGTGGCCTGGCATGGGCCCAACGTACTGAAAACCAAGATCTTCAAAGATAGTCCCGACCGGGATGACAAAGCCTTTAAAAGACTCTTCGGCCCGCTTCACCATCTTGAAAACGCTATCACCAACCTTGGGAATGTTGGTAAGTACCGATTTCACATCGTGGCGTAGGCGATTAACCGTAGAACCGGTCAAAATCCGGTTAAGATAGGCTGACATTGCGCCGACATTCGGAGAGATCGACATTTCGTTGTCATTTAAGACTACAATCAAATCCCGATCCATGGAACCGGCATGATTTAAGGCTTCGAAAGCGAGACCGGCCGTCATCGAACCATCCCCGATAATAGCTACCGTACGCTGGCGTTTTTTCAGATGCTCGGCCGCCAGAGCCATCCCCAGAGCAGCCGAGATGGAAGTGCTGCTGTGACCGACATTAAAAGTATCGTATTCGCTCTCTTCTCTTTTGGGAAAACCACTCATACCGCCCGCCTGCCGCAAGGTTGAAAAATACTCAGCCCTGCCGGTCAAAATCTTATGGGCGTAAGCCTGGTGTCCGACATCCCAAACCAAAAGATCACGAGGTGTGGCAAAAACATAGTGCAAGGCAATCGTCAGTTCCACAACCCCTAGAGAGGAGGCCAGATGGCCGCCATTACGAGCTACGGTCTCAATAATTAGACTACGAATTTCGGTCGCAAGATGCGGTAAATCTTCAATTTTAAGTGCCCTGAGATCGACCGGATCCTTAATTTTCTCCAATAACTTCATTATACTCCTAACGTGGGCGTTGCCCGCAAGTAAGTGACCTTATAAGTTACTAAACTGGCATAGCCGAAATCAAATAGTAATTTTTACATTTTGCGTAAACTTCACCAACAAAACTAACGATCAAAGAAGATCTTGCAAAGTATAATCATCACTGCCGACAATTTTTTTCAGACGGTGCAGAGCCGCTTTTTCAAGCTGCCGAATTCTCTCACGGGTCAGGTTCATCTGCCCGCCAATCTCTTCCAGAGTCAGGCTATCCTCACCTAAGAGACCAAACCTCTTGGTTATCACAAGGCGCTCTTTAGGCCTCAATTCA
>DAOWIX010000087.1 GCA_030640695.1 Deltaproteobacteria bacterium
AAGCATCACCTGGTAGGTCTCCTGGGCGCACCACTGATCGGGAATAAAAAACTCCCGATTTAAAAGACGCTTAATAAAGTTTTCAGGGTTGTCGACCAGGTTTAGTATTTCGATATATTCAGGGCTCCCGGCACCTTCTCGGCAAGCACTGGCAATCAGGATTTCACCGCCCGGTTTGACGACCGGCGCGGCTCCGGTGATGCCTTTAACTGATTGATAGAGGTTGCAGTCGAGCGGTGCCCCGGAGTTGGTCGTGACAATAAAATCGAGTGGCGTTTCAAGTTCTTTAGTGCAGAAAGGAGAGAGAAAGCGACACCCCTCAAGGTGGGCTTTGACCGGGTCGCCAGCAAAAACCCGGGTAATCTTTTTGGCGGTATTGAGAGTTACATTAACAATGAAGTCGGCACCGGCCTTTTTCATGATTGCAAGACCTGCTTCATGAAAAGGATTGCCTTCAAGGGCCCCGTAAACCGTCATGGGATGGGCGATCATCTCCGGCCCATGCATATACTCAAGGGTCTCTATGGAAGATATGCCGGGTAGAATTGATTTGCGGCCGCCGGAGAAACCGGCCCACATATGGGGCTCGATAAAACCGGTTAAAACTTTAAGGTCGGCGGCAACATAGTGACGGTTGATCAGGGCCGGGATGCCGTCGTTGATTTCGCCGACGAGGATCATATCGTCAACATCTTTGGAAAAGTGGTTGATGATGCGATAGTTTTTAGCGATCTCATCCCCTACCAGGGCGATCAGTTCATCACCCTCATTGGGACGGTGGATGCCGGTCGCGATGAGGATGGTAATCGCTTCTCTTTTAATGCCGGCTTTTTCAATTTCTGTAAGCAGGGGTGGAAGGATGATTTTATTGGGCACCGGGCGGGTAGTGTCGCTGATAACCACACAGGCACTTTTACGCCCTTGAGCGAGATCGCCTAAGGGCTTTGCCGCAACCGGGTTGAGCAGGGCTTGCAAGACTGCTGCTTTAGGATCTTCGACGACCGGCGCTTCCTGTGGTCGCAAGACACCCTGAAATTCAGGGCTTTCCGGAATTTCCAGCACTAAACCGTCAGGGCCGTAACTCAGTGTGACCTTCATTTTTTTCTCCTTTTTGTCACCCTGATACGGTTTTGCCAGGTTAGCTGAACCCTTTATCAGAGAAAAAAGTTCTGTTATTGGATACAGCAATTAAATCTTAAATACAACATGTTTACATCAGTATTTGTTGGTTTAAGGTTTAAATTTCTTAATGCCTAAAGAGTACTTCCGGTAGCCAGGTGATAATTTCGGGGAAAATGATCAATAGTGCCAAGCCCAGTAACTGCAGAGCGACAAAAGGGATAATGCCACGATAGATATGGCCGATGCTTATACCTTCGGGTGCTACTCCTTTAAAATAGAAGAGGGCGTAGCCGAAAGGCGGAGTCAGAAACGATGTTTGCAGGTTAACGCACATCAGCATCGCAAACCACAAGGGGTTGAAATCAAGTTCCATGGCGATCGGCGTGAAAATAGGAACGGTCACCAAAAGAATGGCGGCCCAGTCTATAAACATCCCCATAAAAAAGACGATGGCCATCATAATTGTCAAAACTACATAGCGGTTGAGACCGCCGCCCAAAAGAAAGTTGGCCACTACATCACCACCGCCCATGCTCAAAAAGACAGTGCTGAAGAATTTACCGCCGATAAAGAGCATCATGATCATCGCGGTGGTTCTGTAGGTCGAGATACTGGCTTCTTTCAAAACTCTCCAGTTCAGTTGCCGATTGGCCAAAGCCAGGGCCATAGCGCCAACGACGCCTAAGGCGGCAGCTTCGGTAGGGGTGGCAATGCCGGAGAGGATGGTGCCCATGACGGTCAGGATCAGCCCTAATGGTGGAACCAGCGATTTTAAAGTCATGGCCCACTTTTGGGTGGCACTATAGGTACTCTCGCTTCCCGAAATCGGCGGTCCAATTTTTGGTTTAAGGTAGCAGAGAATAGTAATGTATAGAAAATAGAGTGACGCCAGGAGAATGCCCGGTAAAATAGCTCCAGCGAAGAGATTTCCGACTGAGGTCTCTTTGTAACCGGTCAGGCCGCCATAGACAACCAGCATGATGCTCGGAGGAATAAGTATTCCCAGGGTTCCGGAGGCGCAGATAATACCTGAGGTGAGCTCTTTCTGGTATCCTTTTTTGATCAGGGCGGGGCCGGCCATAAGTCCCATGGCGACCACCGAGGCCCCGATAATTCCTGTGGTTGCCGCAAAGACCGTGCTGACCACGACTACGGCGAGGCCGAGACCGCCTTTTAAACCGCCCAGGACTATGTAGAGTGATTCAAAGAGTTTTTCCGACACTTTTGAGCGGTCTAAAACCTGAGCCATCATAATGAAGAGGGGGACTGCAACAATGACATAGTTCTGCATTAAGCCCCAGGAGTTGTTGGCGAACATGTCAAAGAGCATGGGAATATTAAAGCCGTTGTCTATCAGGCCGAAAAGGGCGGCGACAGCGGCCAGGGTGTAGGCCAGAGGGTGACCCAGGGTGATGGCGATAATCAGGGTGACGAACATCAAGATAGTGACGATTTCCGGACTCATGAGAGCTCCTCCTCAGTCTTGATGGTGAGCGAGTTCCAATCTTGTATGAGCTTGGCAATCATCTGCATAAACAACAGTGTGAAACCAATTGCCATTAACGTTTTAAAAGGGTAGGTCGGGGGAGCCCAACTCGTCGATTGGTGTTCCCAGTTTTTCCAGGAGTCAAGAGCGTAGATCCAGGAAAAGACAGTCATACAGGCAAAGGTCGGAAAAAAGATGAGCAGGTTGGTGATGATACTTAGTATAGATCGCTTTCTGGTTGCCAGTCGGGCTTCAAATATATCGATTGAAACGTGGCTGTTATGGAGCTGAGTATAGCTCATCCCGAAAATGTAATGGATGCCGTAGATAAAAGTTGTGGCTTCAAAACTCCAGGAGGTTGCAGAGGAAAATATGTAGCGCATGATGACCCCGTAGACCACCACCCCGACCATCGGCAAAATCAGCAGGGCCCCCAACTGGCCGATCTTTTCGTTAATGTGATTGATCCCATTGCATAATGATTGGCTCATTTTTTTTCACCGGAAAATACAAAAAAATTGGTATTCAGCGTGCCCACCATAAAGTTATAGCGGATAGTAGCAGCGAACATTGCTTCGCCCTCGCAACCGGGGTCAAAGCTGGGGTGCTGACGCACCTTGTACCAGCAATGACCCCAATCCCGGCGGCTTGAATAACCTTTAGTTGCAAAAATTAACAATCTTGTGCGGACGCCATTATTCGTTGGTCTTGCCGCCAATAAAAGTTTCGTAAGGCCAGGGTGTGACACCTGAGCGGATTTCGCGCCAATCGGCAAAATCATTGATCAGGGCTTCCTGGGAATCAAGCGCCTTTTTAACATCGGGATGTTTGGCCTTTAAAGTTTCAAGGTGGGCATGGGTGGTCTTTTTAAAGGCGATAATCGTATCTTTGTCCATCTTGACGAATTCAACATTCTTTTTGAACAGTTCGATCGCCTTGATGTTGAGGTTGGTTGTCCAGTTGTAGCTCCATAGCTGAGTTTCTTTGGCGCAGATCTTGACAATCCATTTGAGATCTTCAGGCAGCTTGTTCCAGGCGTCTTTGTTGAAAAAGAGACCAAATTGACAACCGGGCTGGTGGACGCCGGGTTCAATGACGTACTTTGTGATCTCATCAAAACCCATCGGGTAGTTGAGGGCCGGGGCTGAAAATTCAGCCGCATCGATAACCCCGCGTTCGAGGGCGAGATAGACTTCACCACCGGGTATCGGGCTGACTGAGGCGCCCATCTGGTTCATGATATCCATGAACCAGCCCGGAGTCCGGACTTTCATGCCTTTGAAATCTTCAAGCTTAGTGACTCTTTTATTGGAAAAAAGACCCATCTCCTGACCACATTGACCACCCGGCAGGGCAACCATGTTGTAGCGGCCGTAGAGTTCGTTCATCATCTCAGCGCCACCGCGCTCATAGAGCCAGATGTTGTAGAGTTCGGCATCGAGACCCATGGGAACTGAAGCAAAAGCGACGAAGGCTTCATTTTTACCTTTCCAGTAGCCCGGCCAGTCATGGCCGCACTGGGCTGAACCCTTGCTGACGGCATCAAAACTCTGCATTGCGGGCACCAGTTCGCCGGCGGAAAAGCATTTGATATCCAGACGGCCACCGGAGACCAGACGCACTGAATCGGCAAAGTGCTGGGCGTAGTCAAAAAAGAGCAGTCCTTTGGACCAGGGCATGACCATCTTCCAGCGGATCGGTTTTTCACTGGAAGTTTCAACTTTTAGACGTTTAACCTCTTGATGTCTTGCGTCAGTGCCGAATTTTTCTCGTTTTCCGGCCTCGGCGCTGGTGGAAATGGTGAAAAGCGACAGAGTGAAAACTAATGCTACCAGTAACCATAAACTCTTTTTCATTTTTCTCTCCTTTTTGAATCAGCTTGTTTAAGACGCTTAAAGCACATTCTTCAAGCGTTGTTGTAACCTACTTTCTAACATTACGAAAAAGTCCAGCCCCCATCTATGCTTAATGCTTGACCAGTAATACATTGAGCCGCCGGTCCGGCGAGATAGAGAGCTAACGCGGCGAGATCATCGGTTGAGACCAATTTTTTCAAGGGCTGGTTTTTTAAAAGCACCTGTTCCGGAACCTGCTCCTCACTGATGCCGTGTTGTTTGGCGAGGTCAATGATCTGTTTTTCCACCAGCGGAGTCAGAACATAGCCCGGACAGATAGAGTTGGCGGTGATGTTCCATTCTGCCAGTTCACAGGCCATCACTTTAGTAAAGCCAATAATTCCGTGTTTTGCCGAGACGTACGCGCACTTCCAAGGTGAAGGCACCTTGCCATGGGCTGAAGAGATATTGATGATACGTCCCCAATTGGATTTTTTCATGTAAGGCACACAAGCTTTAGTACAGAGAAAAGTACCGGTGAGCATTACTGAAATCAGCTGGTTCCATTTTTCGAGTGGGAACTCTTCAATTTTACTGATGAATTGCAACCCGGCATTATTGACCAGGATGTCGACTGTGCCAAAGCTTGCGACCGCTTTTTGAATCATCTCATTGACGCTTTCTTCGTTTGCGACATCACAACCTACAGCCATGGAGGTACCGTTTTGCTCGCTGATTTCGTCAGCACTTGTCCGGGCTGTAGCTTCGTTGAGATCGGCGACCACAACCTGGGCTCCATGTTTCGCGAGGTGGGTTGCAATCGCCTTGCCGATACCACTGCCAGCACCTGTGATGATTGCCGTTCTGTTACTGAGCATGATTTAATTCCCTTTATTGGATTTTGCTGGACATTGCTTGCAAAGGCAGATTGCTTGGCAAGCTAACTTTCTGATTAATAATGTGATTTTCAATTTGCAAAGGAGGTGGGCCGCGTTTCCATTTGCCTGAGGTTGCTCTGAGTCTTAGGTTGGCAAGAGTTTTCATACTTGTTTTCCTCTTCTCTCTTAAGTCTCAAGATGAAATTTGGGTTGCGTAAACCTTAGAGCATGCAAACAGATGGTATAACGCTGACTCATGACTGATCAGGAGTGAATGTACGAACAGTCAGCAACAAGCAGGCCAAAGGTGACGAGCTTGTTTGGTCAGAAATGCTATGGAGGGATTTGGTTTTATAAAACAACTACTTAGGGGAGGCGTTTGGAATGATGCTGGAGTCTCAAGAGTTATTGTGTTGACGAAGTTATCCGCTCTATAGTATGCTTGTGTAGCAAAAGATCTACAGTTAAATTTTCGTAACTATTCAGCGTGAGTGAAAAAGTGTCAAATATTGATATTTTTAGCAAATTCTGGGGACACAACCTGATTCTCCGAAGGAAATCGGGATTGTGTACCCTGTATTTGCGGGTTAGCGAAGTTACGAATTTTTTTACAATTTAACCTTATAAGCGTTCTTTTAAGTGGGCCGTTAAGTGGTTAAAGATGTAGTGGAGGGGACGGTGTCGAAAAGAACTTCAAAAGCAGATTTAGAGTCAGCTCTAGAGTTTTGTCATCTGATTATTGACAATATTCATAATGGCGTTCTTGTAACTGATGCTGAAGGGAAAATTATCTTTTTTAATAAACCCTATGGTCGTTTTTTGGGGATTGACCCAGCCGCCCAGATCGGTAAACATGCGACCGAGGTTATCGAAAATACCCGCATGCATATCGTTGCCAAGACTGGTATGCTTGAGATCAATAAAGCCCATCGCATGAAAAATCAGGATATGGTAGTTCAGCGTATTCCTATTAAAAAAGATGGTAAGGTGATAGCGGTTTTTGGTCAGGTGATGTTCAAGGATGTCGGCGATGTGCGAAAGTTGGCAGATCGTCTCTCCCTGCTTGAGAGCAAGGTCAAGCTTTACGAGGAGGAGATATTCTCTCTGCGTTCGACCCGCTATACCTTTGACAGTATTATTGCCGAAAGTTCGGTTATGGAACAACTTAAAAGAGAGGCTTTAAAAGCAGCGGCAACGGCTTTACCGGTGCTGATTACCGGGGAGTCGGGAACCGGTAAAGAGATGTTTGCCCAGGCCATACATCATGCCAGTAATCGTCGGATCCATCCTTTTGTGCGGATTAATTGCGCCTCAATTCCGCGAGAGCTGCTTGAAGCTGAACTTTTTGGTTACGAGAAGGGGGCTTTTACCGGGGCTCGAACCTCGGGCAAACCGGGTAAGTTTGAATTGGCTAATCAAGGGTCTATCTTTCTTGATGAGATTGGCGATATGCCCCTTGAAATGCAACCTAAGTTATTGCGGGTTCTTGAAGAGAAAGAGTTTGAAAGAGTTGGTGGTATCGCGCCGATCCGTTCAGATTTTAGACTCATTGCCGCAACCAATCACATCCTGTCTGAAAAAGTTGCAAGCGGTGCATTCAGGGCT